>JAJZJY010000264.1 GCA_021809885.1 Actinomycetes bacterium | reverse complement strand
CGATGCTGTGGGACACCAGCTCCCTGGCGATGACGGCGATAGGGAGGCGCGTACCCTTCACGACGGGCTCGCCGAACTGGATGTTCGGATCGATCTCGATGCGGTCGGTCAACTCCCAGGCAACCGCCTCGTCCCCGACACCGAAACGGATCTCCTCGGCGAACGTCTCGATTACCGGCAGCCACACATAGTGGCCGGCAGGCCTGCCGACCAGCTCGATGACTTGCGGTTCTGCGCCGGCCATGGCCAGATCGGCCCAGATCGCAGCCCCGTCGGTGTAGAAGAGCCGCTGGGCGAAGGGGCGAGCCACTCCCGGCATCGACTCTGCTAGAGCGACCTGCAGCTTGCGGAGCCTTTGGAGGCTCTCCCCTGACCTGCGGAAGCGCCGAACGACCTCCAAGCTGACGAGGTCGTGGAATGACAGCAGGCGCGGTTCGTCAGGTCCAATCCCGACGCTCGGCGGAGCCAGCCCGGTAACCCAGCGGCGAAGGGCCCCGGCCCGAACGTCCGAGGCCCGCAGGCCCAGGATCCGGGCAGCCTGAGGGAAGCTGTAGATCCCCATCCCGAACGCTGGCGCAGTGACAGTCGAGGTGGGCACGGAGCAATCGTACCGGTCGGGTCCGACGGCCCTGAGCTCATTGGGCTGGGTGGCCGAGGTCCCCGCCCCGTCAGGCAGGCTCGCCCGAGCCTGAGACCGCGACTGGACGAGCTGTCTCAACTGGCGAAGCAGATCCTCGCAGTTCGAATGGCGACTGCTCGGCACCACGTGGGACGACTCGAACCGATGTCTTCCCGGAAGTCCCACGACTGGAGTGACCCGCGTTCCTCGTGCCGGGTTTCTCATCTGCGTGTCGACATCCCTGCCGGGGTGCCCGCCCGTCCGCCGGCCGATCGACCGATCGAGGCCGACCGACCCGCCTGTGTCGCCCGCCAGTTCCTCGTCGCCCTCCAGCCGGGGCAGCCACCAGCTTGGAGATCCCCGGAGATGCAGTCGTCCCTGACCTCGACCTCCTGCGCACCATCGGGAACTGACCATCTCGATGAGCACGTCGGTGGGGGTCTGCCGACGGCGCGGTCCGGTACCGGCTTCCGGGACCGGCCACGACAGACATCCGAAGCGGGGGCGCGATCGCTGGTGTGCGGTCGGATCAGGGGTGGGGCGGCATCTGGTGGCAGGTCCCCGGTACCTGGGTACGCTCGGCGTCCATGGCCCTCGCCGCCGCCGACTGGATCGCTCGCCTTGCTGCCGAGTTGGGGACCTCGCCGCCCGACGGCGCCGAGCTCGACGCACTCCTCGGCCTCGCCGGTGTGGCCGCCCATGCGTCGGAGCGAATCGCCGCGCCCGTGTCGTGCTGGCTGGTTGCCAGGGCGGGGGTCGCGCCCTCCGATGGCCTGGTGGCGGTGAGGCGGCTTGCGGAGGAGGTCGGCGGTGAGGACTGATGCCGAGCGGGTCGGGTTTCAGCCTCCCCGCTGCCGCCACCACGCCGCGGCGGCGTGGGGAGCGATCTGCGGGTAGTAGCGCAGGGGCGCGGGCAACCTCGTGACGGCGCTGCCGATCATGGCGGACCTCCGGCGCAGTCGGGCTTCGTCGTCGGGGGACCAGACCAGACCGAGGCGGTGGCGTAGCCCCGCCGGCAGCGTTCCCACCGTGAACAGCGTCGTGAGGTCCCCGGCGCGCTGGGCGACCGGCCGCCACGCCGCCGCTGGGAAGAGGCGCGACGGTGCTATCGGGCCGGCGACCGAGCGGAGCACGTCGCGCACCGCAGCGTTGTCTTCGAGGGTGTTGTCGACCATGTCGTCGAAGTAGTCGCCGAAGGCGCCCCAGTCGCGTGGCAGGAGAGCGTCATCGACTCCGAGGAGCCGTCCGACCTGGCGCCACTCGGCGAGGAATGCGTCGAGCTCGGGCCGCGGCAGCGGGGTGGCAAAGACCCGCTGGATCTCCGCGCCGAATCGGCCGAGGGTGAGATGCACCCACGCGGTCGCCTGCGGGTCCAGGGCCGAGTACGGCGACCCCTGCGGATCGAAGCCCCGGATGCCCTCGTGCACCCGCCGCAGCCTGGCCGCCTCGGCCTCGGCGACCGGGCCGGCGCCGTAGGTGAAGCGGATCGACGAGTGCATCGTCCGTAGCAGGCGGCGCCAGGGGTGGGCCACGAAGTCGGAGTGCTGGTCAACGGCCACACCGACGGTGGGGTGAGCGACCTGCAGGACGAGGGTGGCCGCGGCCAGCAACAGTCCCCGGATGTCACCCATGAGCCGCCACGTCAGTGACCCCGGCCCGGGTCGGTCCGCCACGGCCATCAGGCGGGATGGGTCGGGACGGGCATGCCCCCTCCCCGCCGGAGGTCCCCGTCGGAGCTCGGCTGCTCCATGTCATGAGGGCACCGGGAGGGTCGGAGGTCGACCAGCGGCTCGACGACGGCAGCAACGCAGATCCGCCGGTGTGCCTGCGTGCTCGTGAGGAGTGCTAGCTGGGAGGCAGGATCGTCGGTCGGCAGCCACGCCCCGAGTGCGTTGCGCCGGTGGGCCACGGTGCTGAGGCTCGCCACACGGTCGATGCAGCGCTGCGCGAGATCCGCCTGGGTGGCCGCCGGGAGGTCCAACGCGAGATCGAGGTCCCCGGCGAGCGCGATGCGCTCACCCACCACCACATCGGCCGCCGGCAGGTCCGCGAGCGTCGCCACGACGGACGCAAGCCAGCCCGGGGCCATCCGCTCGGCTGCGCCCAGATAGGCGACGAACATGCCGCTCGCCGCGGCCAGCGCGAGTGCCCGCGCCGTCGGGTCGTCGGCGCCCGGCGCCAGGAGCAGGCGGACGCGGGGGTCTCCCATCGACACGGACGCCGGTGGCCCGTCGGCCGTGGCGACGAGGAGCAGTTCCCAGGCGGGATACGACTGCCGCAGGACGGAGCCGACCGCGCCTGCCGGGATGGTTGCGCCCTCGTTGACGAGGACGACGCTCACTGTCCACGCCGCCGGCGGCGGTGGGGCCAGCAGTGGGTCTGAGGGGTGGATGAGCGCCGCCGCCCACACAGTGGCGGGATCGACAGCGGCCGCTGGTGCCGCGCCGGCGCTGATGTCGGGCTCCGTCGCCGCCGACCCGGCCACCAGCGGCCAGGGGAAGGCATCGAGGCAGGGGACGGCCTCGAAGGGAAGTGGCGGCGCCCCACGCCCGACAGCCGGCACTGGATCGTGACTGGTGGCCCCTGTGCCTTCGACGGGGGTGTGGTGGCCGGGCAGGGGGCTGCACCCGTTGGCCGCCGCAGACGACGCCAGGAGGGGAACCTGCGCTGGCAGCCGGGAGGGCTGGCCGGGACCGATGGCACGCGCCTGGGCTGCCGACGCAGGCGCGGGTAGGGCCGGCGCCTGCTCCCCCCGGCTCGGGCGCCGTCGGCCGCCGAGCCAGCGGAGGACCGCTCGTGTCCAGCGGATCAACAGCCGGGCGACAGCGGCCGCCGCATCGTCCACCGGGTGCGCCGGTCGCATGACCCGATTCTTGCGCACGGCGACGCTCATGGTGTGGACCCTTCATGGCGTCGGGACCGAGAGGCGAGGGGCCACCTGTCCGGGCGGCCCCGGGACGCAGGAGGACGCAGACCAGGGTTGCAGGATCAGGGACGGGGCACGGCGGGACCCGCCCGCTGACGCCTCCGGCGCGTCGCGCTCATCACCAGGAGGGTCAAGGCGGGCACAGCCAGGGCGATGACCACGAGACCGAGGCTCGTGGCGGGAGATGGACCGGTCGAGGTCGTGAAGGCGGCGACGCGGACGGGTGTGACGAGATGGACCGGCCCGTGTGGGCCGGCGCCGATGGCTTCGAAGTCATGGGGCCCGATGCTGCCCATGTCGGGCACGGTCACGTCGACCCGGAAGGCGCCGCTCCCGTTCGCGGTGGTGACGGCCACGAGCCGGTGGTCGGAGCCGAACGTGATCCGGATGCGGGCTCGTGGAGCGAAGCCATGACCGGACAACGTGATGACATCGCCGGGGTGGACCCTCGGCGTGACGTTGATCGGGGCAACGGACACCGGCGGCGAGCCGCCTGCCACGGAGGTCGAGCCCGACCCGGTGTTGCCGTGGCCGCCGTGGCGTGCTGCGACGCCGGTGCCGGGCGTGCCGGAGGTGCCCGATGTGCCGGAGGGGACGCTGACGGGCGGAGTGGCCGTGAGGACGACCGTTCCGCCGATCGGCCGGCCGGTTGGTCCGGCGCCCCCGAGGAGGACCAGTTGCCGGCTGGCGGCGTCGTACACACCGATGGCCCCATACCGGGCGGCAGGTGCTGGCGAGGTGGCCAGGCGCCGCCAGCGCGTCCCGGTCAGCGCCCACACGTCGTTCAGTGGCCCGCGGGGGCCGTCACCGCCGAAGAGGACGAGGCTGCCGAGGGCGGTGTCGTCGACGGCGACTGCAGCTGCCCGGGCCGGGGGTGCGCCGGCCGGGCGCAGCAGCTGCCAGCTGCCTCCGTTCCAATTCCACGTTCCTGCCAGCAGCGAGCTCCCGGGCACGGGCGTGTGGGTGGTGAGAGCGAGCTTCGAGGTCGTGCCGCCGAAGAGGATCGTGCGACCACCCTCGCTGACGAAGGACGCACCGAGGCTGGCCGGGGGGTGGACGGGCGTGTCCACCGACGCCCAGTTGTCACCCTCCGCTGTCGACTCCAGCACCCAAGTGTCGTTGAGCAGCGAAGGTGCCGTGCTGTGGCGGCGCGACCGTTGCCCGGCCGTCGCCCCCTGGCTACGCGCTGCCTGCGACGGTGCAGCAGTAGTAGAAGACGGATTGGCTGCTGCGGTCTGTGGTGGGGAGATGCCGGAGGCCGCGCCACCGGTGGAGGAAGACGTCGTTGTCGACGACGCCGGCGTGGTCGACGATGACGTGCTCGTGGAGGTGGTGCTCGACGCCGGGACCGTCGTGGTCGTGGTGGTGGTCGTTGTCGTCGGTGGAGGGCCAGGGGTGGCTGCGTTGCTCGTGCCGTAGCCGCCGAAGAGCACGAGTCGTCCACGGGCATCGGTCGCCAGGGCGGCGCCGGCACGGGCGCCGGGTGTGGTCGGCGCCTGGACCTGGACCCATGACTCGCCGTTCCACTCCCAGGTGTCGTCGAGCAGAACGCCGCCGGGGCCCTCGCCACCGAAGAGGATCAACTGGTTGAGAGCGGCGTTGTAGGCCATGGACGCGTCCATCCGCGCCGGCGGCGACACGCCGTAGGGCGATGGCTTTGCCATCGCCCAGGTCGTGCCGTCCCACACCCAGGTGTGGTCGGACAGGGTGCCGTTGGCTTGGAGACCACCGAAGACGACTACGGTGCCGTTGGCGGCGTCGTACGCCGCTGCTGCCCCACGCAGGGCGGGTCCCGGAGCGGGCGGCGACAGCACCGACCAGGTCGGGCCGGTAGCAGCGGGTGCCGCCCCGGCGCGGTCGCCAGATGCCACGGCGAGGACGGCGGCGCCGAGGCAGACGGCCAGGAGCAGCCGCCGGGACCGGGGGAGGGAGGTCTCACGCATCGGAGGAAACCGCGCTCGACGCGGCGCCCCCTACGATAGTGGCAGTCGGGCGCCGGGGGCATCGGCAGGGGCCGCCTGCACGGCGCGGCCGTCGGCGACGAGCCAGCGCCCGAGCTGCTCGACGGCCATCGGCTTGCCGACGAAGTAGCCCTGGGCGCAGTCGCAGCCGAGCGCGGCGAGGGCAGCGCAGGTGGCGCCGTCCTCCACCCCCTCGGCGACCGCCCGTACCCCGAGGTTGCGGGCCAGGGCGATCGTCGAGGCGACGATCGCCGCGTCGCGCGCTTCGTCGAGCATGCCGGCGACGAAGCTCCTGTCGATCTTGATCTCTCCCGCTGGCAGGCGCTTCAGGTGGGACAGCGACGCGTACCCGGTGCCGAAGTCGTCGACCGAGATCGTTGCTCCCATCTCGACCAAGCGGCCGAGCATGCTGATCGTGCGGGCGGGGTCGGTCATCACGCTGCTCTCGGTGACCTCCAGGGTCAGTGCCGACGCTGGCATGCCGTGGCGGCGCAGGACGTCGGCCACCCGGTCTGGGAAGTCGGGCTCAACCATGGACCTCAACGAGAGGTTTACAGCCATCTCGAGGTCGAATCCTCCTTTCCGGAGGACGCGTTGCTGGGCGACCGCCGCCTCGAGCACCAAGAACGTCAGCCCCGGGATCAGCCCAGCCCGCTCGGCCTCTGCGATGAAGGTTTCCGGGCCGAGCAGCCCCCGCCGCGGGTGGCGCCAGCGGACCAGCGCTTCGACGCCGGGAACGGATCCGTCCCGCAGGTCCAGCTTGGGCTGGTAGTAGACGTCGAGCTCGGCGTGGTCGATCGCCCGGCGCAGGTCAGCGGCCATCGACAACCGCTCTCGGGCCGTTGGGTGGTGTGCCGGGTCGTAGATCTCCCAGCCGCGTCTCGAGGCTTTCGCTGCGTACATGGCCACCTCCGCCTCGAGCAGTAGGCGGTCGGGCTCGCCTCGCCCGTCCCGGACTGCCACTCCGACGCTCGCTCCGATCTCCACGGGAACGCCCCCCACGTGGAATGGCTTGCTGAGCACCGAGAGGACGGCTCCTGCGGCTCGGGCTGCTTCCTGGCGC
>JAJZJY010000263.1 GCA_021809885.1 Actinomycetes bacterium | reverse complement strand
TATCGGCGTCGGCTCGCTTCCGGCGCCGGCCGTGACGGTGTCCGTGCTGTGCTCGACGCCTACGTCGAGCACGCCGAGAAGCCCTACGCCGGGGGGTTTCGCGGCTGCGGACTGCTCAACGCAGCGGCTGAGTTGCCCGCTGGCGCTCCTGGCCGCTCGCTGGTTCGCCAGCACAAGGAGCAGGTGGAGGCGCTGCTGGCAGGTCATCTAGCCGAGATCCCCGGTCTACCGGCAGACCAGGTGGCGCTCCTGGCCGAAGAGCTCTCCTTCCTACTGGAGGGGGCCATGGCTCGATCCGGCTTGGACGGAACAACCGTCCGCCTGTACCGGGCCCGGGAGTTGGCGACGAAGATCGTCGATGGCGCCACCACCACCACCAGATCTCGGCGATGACCCGCCCGCGGGAGGCAGGCGTCTTGTGGGTGCTGGCGGCCTCGGTGCTGTGGGGGACGACCGGTACCGCAGCCGCTCAGGCGCCGCTGGTCAGCCCGTTGGCACTCGGGGCCGCCGCGATGGGTCTCGGCGGACTGCTCCGAGCGGCAACAGCGAGGAGGGCCGTTTTGGCTCACCGAACTGGACTGCGCCACCAATGGCTGACCCTTGCGGTCTCCGCCTGCGCCGTGGGCGTGTACCCCCTCGCGTTCTACTCCTCGATGCGCCTCGCCGGGGTTGCAGTCGGCACCGTGGTATCCATCGGCTCTGCTCCCACCGCGGCGGCCCTCGTTGAACGCCTCGTCGCTCACCAACCGCTCTCCCGGCGCTGGACCCTCGGAGCGACTGTCGGCGTGGTCGGTGTCGTAGCACTGGCAGCAGGGCAAGCTGGTCCGGCCGGCCCAGCATCTGGCGAAGCTCACCGGCTGTTGGGCATCCTGCTCGCCCTCCTGGCCGGGATCACCTATGCCATCTACTCGTGGGGAGCCACGCGCATCATGCGAAGCGGAGTCCCTCCTGACCCAGTCATGGGAGCGGTCTTCGGGCTCGGTGGCCTGCTGCTCCTGCCCGTCCTACTCGCCACCGGGGCTCCCATCGTCCACTCCGTTCACAGCCTGGCGGTGGCCGCCTACATGGCCGTCATCCCGATGTTCCTCGGCTATGTCCTGTTCGGGCGCGGCCTGGCCGCCACCTCCGCCAGCACGGCCACCTCGGTGTCGCTTCTCGAACCGGCCGTCGCCACGGTGCTCGCCTTGCTGGTCTTGCGCGAACGACTTGCTCTGGTCGCCTGGGCGGGTATGGCCGCAATCGCCGTGAGCCTGCTGATCCTGACCTTCCCCCCACCCAGGCGAGCAAGAAAGCCATCAGCACCCAGCGGGCCAGCCGGAGCGAACCGGCAAGGAGAAACTGCCCCGGCTGCCATCACCACCAACTGCTCCTAACTGGTGGTGGCCGAGCATGTGCACCATGACGCCGCAACGAACATGGTTTCGTCGGGCCGGCAGGTTCACGACCTCTCCGACCGTCCAGGGAACGCCTCCTCAGACTGGTCGTCCGCCAGGGCACGAGCAGCAGCGACGCGCGCGAGGCCCTGAGGCTATCGACAGGACGTGCGCGCCACGAGCAGTGGCTTGGCGCCTTGTCGCCGCCTGGGACGGAACCACGCTCATGTGAGACAGCGTGTGCGTCTCGGCTCCAGACCCTCCGGCGAGTCGACTGGCGCGTCCACGAAAAGCGGCGCGCGTTCTGCGTCAGCGCGACATGCTGATGCAGTGGCCTACTCCGAAGACGAGAACCTGGAGGAGCTGAAGAAGTGGCGGGACCTGGGCTGGGATGGCGATGCGGCGCGGCCGACCTGGCCGCATGAGGTGGCCGAGTGCATTCGCCGGTTCATCGAGAGCGGTGATGTGATGGAGGCGGTTACCTTGCGCTCAATAGACACCGCACCCCTCGGAACCGTCCCCGTAGTCGATGTCGTTTACGAGCACCCCATTTACAGTCGTAGGAATCCGATCGGACTGCGACTTCGTGTGGACGAGCCTCCGCTGGGCGGCGCGTTCTTCATCGGCTCCGGTGAGACGGTGCTCGAAAGGTTCGCCGACTTTGTCTCGTATGTTCTCATAGGTGAACCTCCCGGGACAAGTCAGCTATCCTATGTCCGGGACGACGCTGGCGTCTGGTGGCATGGCTACGGTTTCACAGAGCCCGTGGCGGAAGAGGGCTGACGCACCCTTATCGCCGCGTCGTCGTGGACAAGCTCCGGTTGTGTCGGGCTACGGCGCTCTGCAGGGCTTGCACCGCCGCGAGGTGGGTTCGTTCGGCTCAGGTGGGGTGCGCGCACAGCCCCTATCCGACCCCGAAAGCACCCACCTCACCTGGAAGCGCCCACCTCGACGCCCTGGACCCCTCTCGGAGCGAGCCCGCTGCCGGTAGCCACGACAGCCAGCGATCTCGACTCGATCTCGGCGCCGTCGCTGCTTGCGGGCTCCGGCATCACCACCCGGACCGAAGCCCAACACGCGGCAACTTCCGCTGGGGACCATTGAGCTCAGCCAACAGCCAACTACGCCTGACGCCGTTGGCACTGCCCGCTGGCGATAGAACCCAGGTCGCACCTACTATATGTTGCATCCCGCTGATGGCCCGGGCGATGACGAGACGCCGGACCTCGGAGAGCCCTCGAAGATCGTGCAATTCCTCTCGGGCCGTCCGGCGCGCTGGCCGTCTGCTGTCGCCTCGGCCTGGCCGCCGACCCCAGGGTGGAGCTGCTCGCCCGCTCTCTCGTCGACTGGCAGTGACCCGACGGGGCTGGAACTGCGACCGGGGGCCAGCGGGAGGCGCTCGTCGTTCCACGAGTCGCTACCAGCCCCCGCTTGGGGCTGTGGGAGCACTGGCAGGCCGCGCGATGGACCGAGGGCCCGAGGCGCGGCCCTGCGGGCAGCAGAGCTGTTCTCGGCCACCGCCTGGTGATGGTGTATTCCTCCACCAGCGGGGAGGGGGAGGTGATCGACCAGGCCTGGTTGTCCATCCACTACCCGCCCTACTGGCACGGGTGCTGGGGCGGCGGGCGGGCGTGGTGGAGGCCTTCGGGCATCTCGGGGACAGGGTCGAGGTGCTGGACTGGGGCCGAGCCGGGCCCAATCAGATGTTGACCCTCAAGGCCCTGCGTGTGCTGGCTGGAGCGGGGCACTTGAGCTGGGCCGCTCCCAGGTCAGAGTCGGACGCTGGATGACAATGATCCGCTGGACGATCGCTGACCGGGCGATCAGCCGAGGTGCTCGGGCGGGTTGCCGGGATCAGTTCCGGTCCCGAGCGAGCTCGTGCTCGACCGCGCGACGGATCCAGTTAGCGACCGAACGGTCATCGACGGCGGCGCGGCGACGAACCTGTTGCAGGAGGTCCTCGGGGAAGCGCACCGGCACTGCCTCGCTGAGCTTGGGTCGGCGGCGCACAGGTGGCCCCTTGGGCACCTGGTTGTCGCCGTCGGCGTAGAAGGCGTTCTCCTCCGCCGGGGTCATGTCGGCCATGTCAGTCATCGGTCCTCCCGATAGCGGCGTGCGAGGTGCGCGGCGGCGGCGTAGCAGCCGATGGGACGGCATCGGCTGCGGTCGCCAGACCTGCACGGGTGTCAGTGGCACGACCAAGACGCGTCCCGCGATCTCGCCGACCATGAGCCAGTGCGCTGGCGGCTTGGCCGGACACAACAGCGGGTCACTCGACCACACGTCGCCGACGTCTTCCAGGCCGAGACCTGGGTGCTTGAAGAGGTGGGCGAGCTGCCGGTCGACCTCGGTCATCGACAGCGAACCATTCCACCTCATCAACCATAATCCAAGCGATCACGACCGACTACGTGTGGGCTTCACTTGGCGATCCGCTACTGTTATCGCTCCCCGCCTCACGCTTGCTGGACTGGTCGAGGCGCTTGGTCATGCGGACGACCCTGAAGATGTGGCCGCCGAAGATCCGCTCCTCTCTGGCGGCTTCGCGGAAGCCAAACCGGCGGAAGACGGGTTCCGCCCGCAGAGAGGCGATGGCTCTCAGCTCGGGGAGTCCGTCGAGCCGAGCCAACTGTTCGACGGACTCGTACAGGCGTCGGGCGAGGCCGCGGCCCGCGGCGTCGGGGTCGACGTAGAGCTGGTCGACCTCGTCCCCGTCGAGGTTGGCCCACCCAGCGACGATTTCGTCGAAGGTGGCGACGACGGCGTAGGTCTCCTCGATCATCCGCTCGACCGCCTCCAGGGTGCCACCGCTCGCCCAGGTATCTACCGCGCCGGGCGGGTAGGTCCGCGCGGCGGAGGCCCGGATCGCCCGTTCGATCACGCGGCGAACGGCCGCTGCGTCTACGGGGATCGCGCGCCGGATCTCGAGGTGAGCCACCGGCCCATGATGCCCGGTGGTGGTGGTGCTGACCCTACCGTCGGACCCCAAGATGATCGGGTCGGAGAGATCGGCTTGGAGGATCAGCATCGAGTGCTCGACCACTTTGCGCACCGTGGGCGACTCGGCGCTGCCCTCGAACCAGTAGCCGGTGTCGATCTCGCCGATCGCGTGAAGTGGGACAGCCTCGACCGGGAGGCCGCGGGCCAGCTCGATCAGCCGGTCCACGTCCCAGGCGTCGAAGCCGAAGCCGTCCTCGGCCGGCCGGAAGTGGTACTGCTTGCACACCTACCCAGTGCGGCCCGTCGAGCGGTTCCTGATGCTGGCGGCGAGCCGGTCGAGCAGGAATGCCTCGGTGCCGGCGAGCCCGACGGAGAAGAACACCGTGACACCCTGCGTGTCGGCGGCCCCCGCCTCACCGGCGCGAATGGCGCCGAGGGAGACGAGCCGCTGCTCGTGGGCGGTGCCGATCAGAACGTTCGGCGGGTCGTAGGCACCGATCTGGACGAGCGAGTCGGTGACCAGCAGGGAGGCCGCCTCGGCCAGGTCCAGGCCAAACTCGGCCCGCCCCCGCTGCTTGGGGCCGAGGGTGGTGACAAAGACCCCGGGGGCTAGCCAGGACGCCTCGATCACCGGGACGGGGCTGCTGGTGGCCAGGACGACGATCTCGGCGCCTTCGCAAGCCGCGCGGGCGTCGCCGGCAGGGTGTACGACACCGGCCACGACGGGTGCGACGCGCTCGGCGAACGCCGCTCGGCGCCGGGGATCCCGCCCATAGACGCGCACCTCGCGAAGGTCCCGAACGGCGGCGAGCGCCCAGATCTGAGTGAAGGCCTGCGTGCCGGTACCGATCACCGCAGCGACGCGTGCGTCCCGGGCCGCCAAGGCGTCTGCCGCGACGGCGCCGATCGCGCCGACGCGCCGGGGGCCGAGCTCGTTGCCGATCGCCACCGCCCGCGCCCGCCCGGAGGCCTCGTCGTGGACGACGACGACCTGCGCACCCGGCTCGGCGCCGAAACTGTCGTAGGAGCGGTAGCCAAACCACGACCCGCGCAGGCGTCCGGTGGTGAACACCAGCCGGCCGTCCCCGAAGTCGGCATGCACCCTCGGCGGCGCTACCAGCTCCCCGCGGTGATGGGCGTCGACCGCCTCGCTCGTCCAGCGCACCGCGTCCGCGGCGCCCAGTCGCTCACGAACGTCCGCGTCATGCAGGATCGTCTCCACCGCCACATCATCGCCCACGCTCCAACCAGCACCCAGCCATCACGGTCATGAACGGGTCCTACGGCACCTCCAGCGCGTCTCCCATCAACCGTCTCGCTGTGGCTGATCTAATAGTGCTCAGCCGCGAACGCGCCGACGGCTGCGGCTGCGGCTGCGGCGTCGGCGTCGGCTGGGAAGTCCAACGTGCCCATTGTCAACGTGCCGTCGCCGAAGCGTCGGTTTGGTCTGCTGCCACGGGGTGGCCATCTACCTGCCGTCGCTCGAAGAGGTGGCGGTGATGTTGTGCGCGGCGGTCCCCGGCCCGGAGGGCTGGTGTCGGCCTTGACCAGCAACCGGGCGGCCCTCGCGAGCCGGCATGACCCGCGACTGGGCTGGAGTGGCAAGGGCCTTCGACGCCCGCTACTACGACAACCGGCTCGGCATCCAAGCCTGCCGAGCGGACGACCCCGCCGAGGTTCGGGCGGTGCTGGAGGCTCAGGGGGCGAGCGTCCAGGCCTGGTACGGGGTTCGGCTCTTCAGCGACCACTGGAAGACCAAGCCGCCGGGCGAAGACATCGACCAGCTGCTCGCGGCGGAGGGGCGAGCCGGCCGGCGCGCCCCTACCGGGCTGTCTGCGCGCCAACCCACACCCTCGCCAACCGGTGACCGGCCCGCTGCGCACCGACCGGCTGGTGCTGCAACGCTGGCGGCCGGACGACCTCGAACCGTTCGCGGCGCTCAACGCCGACCCCCAAGTGATGGAGCACTTCCCTTCGACGCTGGACCGCGCCACCAGCGACGCCCTCGCGGCGGCTGCCGACGCCGCCAGTGTTCTATCGCGTCGACGCCACCAGACGGCGAGCCCGCCGCTGACCACCCCGCGCACCCGAGGCGCTAGACCGCTGAGCGATCCTCGATCGAGGCTCAGCTGATACCCACGGCGAGGAGATGCCCGCTGGCGGCGATCAGCGCCGGGTCGCGCTCGACGATGCGTGCCGCTCGCACGGCGGCGTCGAGTCGCTCGTCGAGGCAGCCCATGCCCAGCGCCCGCAGGGTCGGGCCG
>JAJZJY010000262.1 GCA_021809885.1 Actinomycetes bacterium | reverse complement strand
TAACCGTGCGCCGGATAGCGCTGGCGGGTTGCGGACCAGCTATCCCTTGCCCGGGCGAGCAGGTGGGCCAGGACGACGGCGAGACTGTCGAGACCGGAGCGGCCTGCTGGCACGGTAAGGCTCATCCGGGCAGCCGGTACGTGCCCTTCAGACGAAAGCAACCGATCGCGGGCCGCGACCAGCGCCGCGAGCCGTTCGGCAGCGAACTGTTCGTCGCCGCCGGCGTCGGGGTGCACGGCGCGCACCGCGGCCGCGAACGCGCGGCGCACCTCCGCCGGAGCCGCGCCCGGGTGCAGTCCCAGCAGATCCCAGGCGTCCACCCATCTATCGTGCCATTTCACCTGCGAGCCCGGTGCGGTGTGAGTAGCACGCAGCAAGCCGAGACGGCGCCGATGGATGCCGACCTGCCGGACTGCCGCCAGACCGACGCCAGCGGCCGTTCGTCCCCGACGGGCGCGCCCTGGAGCGGCACCGCCGGCCGTTCGGCAGGCAGACCGCCGCGGAGATGCTGCGTTGGTGGTCGCAGATCGTCACCGACGGCACGGTGGAGAACCACGCGGCTGCAGAGGCGCTCTATCAGCACATCCGACGACCTGTCATGGCCATCGATCGCGAATGGGCAAGCTAATTCTGTTGTATCTTGATCTCGATGTCCACGCCGGCGGGCAGCTCGATACGCTGCAGCGAGTCGACCGTCTTGGGGGTGTGCTCGACGATGTCGAGGAGCCGCTTGTGGACCCGCATCTCGAAGTGCTCGCGGCTGTCCTTGTACTTGTGGGGGCTGCGGATGACCGTGTAGCGGTTCTTCTCGGTCGGCAGCGGCACGGGACCGCGCACCTTGGCCTGGGTGCGCAGGACCGTCTCGACGATCTTCTTCGTCGACTGGTCGAGGATCTCGTGGTCGTAGGCCTTCAGGCGAATGCGGATCCGCTGCGTCGGCGGCATCGGGGCCCTCCCAGGGCGGTGCGGTCTGTCAAGAGGCGAAAGGGGCTGAAACATGTGAACTGGTCGGGAAACCGGGGTCCCCCGACCGTACGGCTACTGGAGGATCTTGGTGACCCGCCCGGAGGCGACGGTCCGGCCCCCCTCACGGATGGCGAAGCGGAGGCCTTCCTCCATGGCGATGGGCTTGCCCAGTTCGACGGTGACGGCAGTGTTGTCGCCTGGCATCACCATCTCGGTGCCCTCGGGCAGCTTGATGGAGCCGGTCACGTCGGTGGTGCGGAAGTAGAACTGGGGGCGGTAGTTGTTGAAGAACGGCTTGTGGCGGCCGCCCTCCTCCTTGGACAGGACGTAGATCTGTGCCTCGAACTCGGTGTGGGGGGTGATCGAGCCGGGCTTGCAGAGCACCTGGCCCCGTTCGACCTCCTCCTTCTTTATCCCTCGCAGGAGGGCACCGATGTTGTCGCCGGCCTGCCCCTGGTCGAGGAGCTTGTGGAACATCTCGACGCCGGTGACCGTCGTCTTCTGCGTCGGACGCAGGCCTACGATCTCGACCTCCTCGCCGACCTTGATCTTGCCCTGCTCTACCTTGCCCGTGACCACGGTGCCGCGGCCGGGAATCGTCATGACGTCCTCGATAGGCATGAGGAAGGGCTTGTCGAGGGAACGCTCGGGCTCGGGGACGAAGCTGTCCACCGCCTCCATGAGCTCGATGATCTTGTCCTCCCACTCCTTGTCGCCCTCCAAGGCCTTCAGGGCGGAGACCCGGACCACGGGCGTGTCGTCGCCGGGGAAGTCGTAAGCGCTGAGCAGCTCGCGCACCTCGAGCTCGACGAGGTCGAGCAGCTCCTCGTCGTCGACGGCGTCGGCCTTGTTGAGGGCGACGACAATGGACGGAACGCCGACCTGGCGGGCGAGCAGCACGTGCTCACGGGTCTGGGCCATCGGCCCGTCGGTCGCGGCGACGACGAGGACGGCGCCGTCCACCTGGGCGGCGCCGGTGATCATGTTCTTGATGTAGTCGGCGTGCCCCGGCATGTCGACGTGTGCGTAGTGCCGGTTGGGCGTCTGGTACTCGACATGGGCGATGTTGATGGTGATGCCCCGCTGCCGCTCCTCGGGCGCCTTGTCGATCTGTTCGAACTTCACCTCGGTGTTGCCCGCCGGATCACGCTCGGCGAGGACCTTCGTGATGGCCGCCGTCAACGTCGTCTTGCCGTGGTCGATGTGACCCATCGTGCCGATGTTGAGGTGGGGCTTGTTGCGCTCGAACTTCTGCTTGGACATGGAGGCTCCTGGGGATCCGACCCGGTTGGCCGGGCTGACGCGGTGGTGAAGAGTAGCGGAGCGCCGGCGGGTCGCCCGCCGGCAGGTCAGCTGGGGGTGAGAGCCGAGGCGTTGTGCTCCGGGCCGCCCTGCGCCACACGTCATGGTAGCGCGCGCCGGACACCAGCCGTCGGGGCGAGGGCTGTCCGCTGCGAGCTTAGCCGGCCACCGCGCCGCCAGGAGCGGTGGCCGGCTCTGCTCCCGCTCGGCCCTACTCGCCCCTGACCCGCGCCACGATCTCCTGGGCGATCGACTGCGGGACCTCTTGGTAGGAGGAGAACTGCATGGTGTAGGTCGCCCGGCCCTGGGTCCGGGAGCGCAGGTCGGTCGCGTAGCCGAACATCTCCGCCAGCGGGACCTGGGCCCGCACGACCTGGACGTTGCCGAGCTGGTCCATCCCCTCGACCCGGCCCCGCCGGGCGGAGATGTTGCCGATCACGTCGCCCATGTAGTCCTCGGGTGTGCGCACCTCGACGGCCATGATCGGCTCGAGGAGCACCGGCCCGGCCTTCCTGGCCGCCTCCTTGAAGCACATGGACCCGGCGATCTTGAACGCCATCTCCGACGAGTCGACATCGTGGTAGGAGCCGTAGGTGAGGATGGCCCGGACGTCCACGGTCGGGTAGCCGGCCAGCACGCCCGACTGCATGGCATCCTGGATCCCCTCGTCGACCGACGGGATGTACTCCTTGGGGATGATGCCGCCGGTGATCTTGTCGACGAACTCGTAGCCGCCGCCGGGACCGGTCGGCTCGAGGGTGAGCACCACGTGGCCGTACTGGCCCTTGCCGCCGGTCTGGCGGATGTAGCGGGTCTCGACCTTCTCGACGGTGTTGCGGATCGTCTCGCGGTAGGCGACCTGGGGCTTTCCGACGTTTGCGTCGACCCTGAACTCCCGCAGCATCCGATCGACGAGCACCTCCAGGTGGAGCTCGCCCATCCCGCCGATGATCGTCTGGTTGGTCTCCTCGTCGGTGTGGACCTGGAAGGTCGGGTCCTCGTCGGCGAGAGCCTGGAGGGCCCGGGACAGCTTGTCCTGGTCGTTCTTGGTCTTGGGCTCGACGGCGACATGGATCACCGGCTCGGGGAAGTCGAGCGACTCGAGCACGATCGGCGAGTCGGGGGAGCACAGCGTGTCGCCGGTGGTCGTGTTCTTCATGCCGATGAGGGCAACGATGTCGCCGGTGAAGGCGGTGTCGTGGTCCTCCTGGTGGTTGGCGTGCATCCGCAGGATCCGGCCGGCCCGCTCCTTGCGGTCCTTGGTGGAGTTGAGGATGGCGTCGCCCTTGCGGAGCGTCCCCGAGTAGACCCGGATGTAGGTGAGCTTCCCGCCGGAGCGGGGGTCGGTCATGATCTTGAACGCCAGCGCCGAGAACGGTTCGCTGTCGTCGGCCTCGCGCTCGAGCTCCTCGATCCCCTTCTTGTCAAGGCCCTTGGTGGCCGGGATGTCGAGCGGCGACGGTAGGAAGTCGACGACGGCGTCGAGCATGGGCTGCACGCCCTTGTTCTTGAACGCCGAACCGCACAGCACCGGCACCACCTCACCGCTGATCGTCGCCGTGCGCAGCGCCCGGCGGAGGTCGCCTGCGGTGATCTCCTCCTCACCGAGGAACTTCTCGGTGATCGCGTCGTCGTAGTTGGACAGCGTGTCGATGAGGGCGTGGCGGTAGTCCTCGGAGCGGGCCTGCAGCTCGGCGGGGATGTCGACCACGTCGAACTTCTCGCCCTTGGCCGCCTCGTCCGCCCACACCAACGCCTTCATGTTGATGAGGTCCACGACGCCCCTGAAGTCGGACTCCGCCCCGATCGGCAGCTGGACCACGGCGACGGTGGCGCCGAGGCGGTCGGTTATCATCTCTACGCAGCGGTAGAAGTCGGCGCCGATGCGGTCCATCTTGTTGACGAAGCACATCCGCGGGACGTTGTACTTGTCGGCCTGCCGCCACACCGTCTCGGTCTGCGGCTCGACGCCGGCTACGGCGTCGAAGACGGCGACGGCCCCGTCGAGGACGCGCAAGGACCGCTCCACCTCGACGGTGAAGTCGACGTGGCCGGGCGTGTCGATGATGTTGATGCGGGTGCCGCTCCACTCGCAGGTCGTGGCCGCCGAGGTGATGGTGATGCCCCGCTCCTGCTCCTGGACCATCCAGTCCATGGTCGCTGCGCCCTCGTGGACCTCACCGATCTTGTAGTTGATCCCCGTGTAGAAGAGGATGCGCTCGGTAGTCGTGGTCTTGCCGGCGTCGATGTGCGCCATGATCCCGATGTTGCGGACCTGGCTCAGTGGTTTGCTTCTGGTCGCGGTGTTGGCTTCAGCCATCGTTTGTACTCACGCTTTCGCGTCGGGGGATCTCTCTTGGAAAGTCGTAGCGGGTCGGGGTGCGAGCGACGCGGACGAGGCGCCCGGTCGATCCGATCGGCCGGGCGGGGGGATTCGCCAGGCCTCTACCAGCGGTAGTGGGCGAACGCCTTGTTGGACTCGGCCATCTTGTGCAGGTCCTCACGGCGCTTCACGGCGTTTCCGACGCCGTTGGAGGCGTCGAGCAGCTCCGCGGCGAGCTTGTCGGCCATGGTCTTCTCCCGTCGCTGCCGGGAGTAACCGACCAACCACCGGATCGACAGCGTGGTCGCCCGGCGGGGGCGGACCTCCACGGGCACCTGGTAGGTGGCGCCGCCGACCCGGCGGCTGCGGACCTCGAGCTGCGGCTTGGTGTTGTCCACCGCCCGCTTGAGAGCGGTGATCGGATCGCCACCGGTCTTGTCCTTGATCTGGTCGAGGGCGTCGTAGACGATCCGCTCGGCCAGGCTGCGCTTGCCCCGCTCGAGCACCTTGTTGACCACCTGGGTCACGAGCAGCGAGCGGTAGATCGGGTCAGGGAGGAGATCCCTGCGAGGTGCTGGTCCCTTGCGCGGCATGACGGCTAGCCCTTCTTGGCCCCGTAGCGGCTACGGGCCTGCTTGCGGTCGCGGACACCCGAGGTGTCGAGGGTCCCGCGGATGATCTTGTAGCGGACGCCCGGCAGGTCCTTCACCCGTCCGCCGCGCACGAGCACGATCGAGTGCTCCTGGAGGTTGTGGCCCACACCCGGGATGTAGGCGGTGATCTCCGTACCGCTGGTCAGGCGGACGCGAGCGACCTTGCGCAGCGCCGAGTTGGGCTTCTTGGGGGTCGTCGTGTACACGCGCGTGCACACCCCCCGGCGCTGCGGCGCACCGCGGAGAGCGGGTGTCTTGGTCTTGTCGGACTTCTGCTCGCGGCCCTTCCGGACCAGCTGTGCAATGGTGGGCAACGAAACCTCTCGATCGGGGAACCCGGCGCCGGCCAGGCGCGCTCGCGCTGCCAGGCAGGCCGTTGACCAGGGTACCGCACCGACGGGCCGGCATGGAACCCGCCCACCGGCCCCAGCGCCAGGCTGGGGCGCGCAGCGCGGCGGCTTCCTCCGTGCGCAATCGTTGCGTCCCGTCATGGCCGCCGATGAGACTGCACCGATCAGCGCGAGCCCCCCCCGACCCAACCCGCTGGTGGGGCTGCTCCCCCAACTCGTCGTCGCCGGCGTCACCATCCTCAACGTCGTCGCCGTGCGGGCGAGCCGGCTGCCCGTCGCGTACCTCGACGACGCCGACATCCACGAGCAGATGGTCCGCTTCGCCCGCCAGTCGTTCGCCCACGGACTCGACCCGCTCACCCGGTGGTTCCCCTACCTGAACGAGGGCTCACCCCAGTTCCTGCACTACCAGAGCCTCGGGGCGATGCTGACCGGCGCCGCCGGGCTGGCCGTCGGTGCCAACGTCGCCTTCCGGTGGAGCCTCTACCTGCTGTGGGCGCTGTGGCCGATCGTCATCTACGCCTCGGCCCGGATCTTCGGCCTCGATCGGTGGGCGTCCGCGATGGCGGCGGCCGTCTCGCCCGTGCTCATGAGCGCACCCGGCGTGGGCTACGAGGTGAACGGCTACCTGTGGATCGGCTACGGCCTGTGGGCGCAGGAATGGGGGATGCTGTTCCTGCCGCTGGCCTGGGCGTGCACCTGGCGCGCCGTCGCCGACCGGCGCTGGGCGCTACCGGCGGTGGCGGCGATCGCAGCCACCGTGTGCTGCCACTTCGAGACCGGGTACCTGGCGCTGGCCGGCCCCATGCTCATGCCGTGGCTCGTGCCCTCGGACCTGCGCCGGCGGGTCGGGCGAGCCGCCGTCGTGGGCGTCCTGTCCTTCGCTGCGGCGGCGTGGGCGGTCGTCCCGCTGATCGTGTACCGCAACTGGGCCGCCATCAACCAGGCCCTCGTCAACGGCCCCCTCGTGAACGGCTACGGCGCCGAGCAGGTGATGACGTGGCTGGTGGACGGGGAGGTGT
>JAJZJY010000261.1 GCA_021809885.1 Actinomycetes bacterium | reverse complement strand
CGCCATCGTCTGAGCGCGTCTTCGAAGTCGGCGGCCCGTGCTGATGCGGCCGGGTCGATGGTGACGGTGGGCCGCCCTCGCGGTGGGGACCCGTCGGGGTAGGCGATCCTGATGCGCCCGTAGGCACCCTCGCCGTGGTCGACGAAACAGTCCGCCCTGGGCGTCTGCGCCACCTCGTCGCCCTCTACGCCGAGCTCGGAGAGCACTGCCTGCGCGGCGACCCTCCCCGACCATGCCGCGGGATCCGCCGCCCGGGGATAGGGGCTGGCGGCGGCGTCGCCCACGACGAAGACTCCGGCCATCTCGGTGGCGAAGCGGGCGTCGACCGGCACGAGCGGGCTGTTCGCCCCGGCCAGATCAGCGACCAGCGGGCTCGCATGGTGGCGGGGGACCACGATCGCGAGGTCCGCAGCGTCCGGGCCGCCAGGAGCTGGCATCTTCCCTTCGGCCACGGCATCGGGATCGATCTCGGCGCCGAGGCGGACCTCGACGCCAGCGTCCTCGCAGTCGGCGAGCAGCGCGTCGCCGAGCGTGCGCCCGAGCGCGGCGAGCGGGTGCTCCTCTGGCGTGCGCAACCGGACATGGAGCGGCAGTCCGAGCCGGCGAGCCCGCCGGGCCAGGCGCATGGCCAGCCCGTAGGGCGCAGGGGGGCAGCGGTAGGGGAGGGACGAGATCACGACGTCGACGATGCCCCCCTCGACAGCACCGATCCTCGGCGCGGCCGCCTCGGCCCCCGTCGGGTCCCAGAAGCCCACGATCGACCCGGACATGGCGCCCCCGACGCGTCGAAGGGCGAGCCCCGGGGCCGCGATGACGGCCGCTACCCGGCGCCACGAGCCGGCGATCCTGAGCGAGCCCGGCTCGACCGCCTCGGCCCGGGCCGAGACGACCTCGACCCCGGCGAGCACCACCCGGGTCCGGTACCGGGCGGCACGAGCATCACCGGTGGCCACGGCGAGCGTGCCAGGCAGGTACTCGGATAGGCCCTCGGGAACGACGAGCACGACCTCGACCCCGGCCGACTCCCGCAGCCGCCGGACGGCGGCGAGCCCCGCCGGCCCGGCGCCCACCACGGCGACGAGCGGCGCCGACGTCACCCCATCACCGCTCGGACGCGGCAGTGTGCTCCCCCGCGAGGCGGCCTCATGCCGGGCTCCCTACCCATCGGATTCGTCGCCGAGCGCGCCGTCGTCGCGCTGCACGACGCCCGTCGGCTCGCCTCCAGCAGGCTTGGACCACCACAGCTCGAGCTGGATGTGATCGGGATCCCGGAAGACGAGCGCCGAGCCGACCTCGGTGTCCGCCACCGGCGAGTGCTCGACACCGAGCGACACCAGACGCTCGGCCCAGGCGTCGAGGTCTCGGCGCTGCCCTACGGCGAAGCCGACGTGGTCGAGCCCGGCCCGCTGCTCGTCGAAGCGTTCTCCTGGGAACCCCCGGTGCTGGTTCAGCCCGATCACCAGACCCGAGGCCTCGTGGCGCAGCACGACCATGGTGCGCTCCGCGAAGTCCACCCGCCGCACCCGTGCCAGCCCGAGCACCCGTTCGTACCACGCTGCGCTGGTCTCGGCGTCGGACACCGACAGGTCGAGGTGACCGATGCCAGAGAACCCGGCTACCTCCATGCTTCTCCTCTCCGGCTCAGGCGACGCCACGCCATGGTGCGGCACCGCCGTCGTAGACGAGCCTCGTAGTCCCTTCGGCGTTTGCGACCCGGGCCCCTTCGGTCACCCGGTGCGCGGACACCCGGCCGTCGTGGCCGAGGTGGCACACCTCGACGCCTGCGAGCAGGACCGCCGCGTCGGCGATGAGCCGACGGTGGCAGCGCCACCACAGCGTCTCCGCGCACACCGCCACCGTCGGCCGAGCCGCGGCGTCAGCGAGCAGGCGCGCCAACCCGGTTCCGAACGAACCGGTCGCCATGTAGTCGGCGTAGCCCCGGAACGCCGGGTGGCGCAGCGCCATGTTCGCCGATCCCTCCAGGGGGCGTCGGTGCCCGCCCAGATCCTTCTCCCAGCGGTAGTCGATACCCGCCGCCGGCAGCCACCGCTCCAGCTCTGCCCGGCCGAAGTGGGGGTTTCGGCGGCTGCCCGGCGCGCTGCGGACGTCGACCACCAGTTGGACGCCGGCCGAGCCCAGTAGCTCGCCGAGATCCTCGGCTCGCAGCGTGCCGTGCCCGACGGTCAGGAGCGACGCCGCGCCCACGGTGTTCCCGGGCGCAATGCCAGCTGTGGCCTCTCCGCTCGACCCCACCGGAGATATTCTACCCACTACACGAATAACAGGTGCACTGGTTGTCAGCGTGGAGAGAAGGTGACGTCTGCCTGCGGATGGTCTCGTTCCCTGTGCCCACCACTCCAAGTGCCATCCACAATCGTCGACCCTTCAGGGCTCCGGGCAAGACGGGTCGTCGGCCTCCCTCGAGGTAGAGGGAAGCTCGGACGACGGCTTGATCATCGCGGGTCCCACACCCAATCGCTTGCCCTCGTTTGTGGGTTGACCCCTCATGTTGTCGTCGTTCTGCGCCACGTCGCGGTCGCCCCGTTGGGGCGGGGCTGGTGGTGTGTTGCTTCGTTGCTCGGTGTGGTTGTCGTGTTCTGACTCAGCGGGCTCGTCCCTAAGTGGCTCGGGCCGGTCTGCGCCTTGTGCGGCCGCCTCTGCGGCGCGATGGGCTTCCCGTGGTGCCAATGGCCCGAGCGTAGGTGGCTGGACGTGCTCGTCGGCGTTGCGCCGACGCAGTTCGGCTTCGATCTCCGCTCGGGTGATCGTCCCGACGATCCGCCCGTGGTCGGTCACCGCCACTGCCGGCGTGTCCGGTTCGAGCATCAGCGACAGCGCCTCGGACACGAACGCCCAGCGGTCCAGCGTCGGTACGCCGACAGTGTCGTCGGCCTCGCCAGCCGGCCGCATGACGAGCGCGGCGACCCGCATGCGCAGCGGGTCGGTCTGCGCGTCGAAGTCGACGCGGTAGCCGCGCCGGCGCAGCTTGTCGGTCATGACCCGGTCGTCCAGACCGAGCTCGGCCACCAGCTCTGCCACCCCGGTGGCCAGCAGCAGTGGCACCAGCATGCCGTAGCCGCCGGTGACCTCGGCGGCGAACACCACCCCGGTGAGCAGGGCCCTGGCGCCGACTCCGAACGTCGCGCCCATGCCGACGAGGGCGAAGGCACCTGGCTGGATGTGGGCGGCAGGGAAGGCGTGGGCGAAGGCGATGCCGACCATCTCGCCCATGGTCGCCCCGACGAGGAACATGGGTGCCAGGGTGCCGCCCGAGGTGTTGGAGCCGAGACCGACCCACCACGAGACCATCTTGCCGACGAAGAGGACTGCGGCCGCGCCGAGCAGGAAGTGGCCGTTGACGGCGTCGGTGATGGCCCAGTACCCGACCGACAGCGAGCCGGGGACGGCCAGGCCGATCGCACCGAAGCCGAGCGCACCGACGATGGGGTGCGCCCACTCGGGGATGGGCAGGCGGCGGAAGCCGGCTTCGACGGCGAACAGGCCGCGGTTGAGCACCACGGCGAGCGCTCCGGCAGCGAGGCCGACGATGGCGAACAGCGGCAGCTGGGTGACGTGGAAGACGAGGGGGTTGACGACGGCGAACAGCGGATGGGGTGCGATCAGGACGTCGTGGAGCGCGGTGGCGACCGAGGTGGCCAGCACCAGCGGCACAAGAGATCGGAGCGAGCGTTCGAACAGCAGCAGCTCGAAGGCCAGCACCACGGCCGCGACCGGGGTGGCGAACACACCGGCCATGCCTGCAGCCGCACCGGTGGCGAGCAGGATCCGACGTTCCGCAGGGCTGACCGGTACCAGCTGGCCGATCAGGGAGCCGACTGCTGCCCCGGTGACGATGATCGGTCCCTCAGCCCCGAAGGGACCACCGGTGCCCATCGCCACCGCCGCCGAGATCGGCTTGGCAACTGCTGCCCTGGGCATGACCCGGCTGTCGCGGAACAAGATCGCCTCCAGCGATTCGGGTATGCCATGGCCCTTGATGATCGGGCTCCACCGGGCCAGGCCGACCACCACCAGCGCACCACCGACCGCCACCACCAGGAGCACCGGCGTGGGGTGGTAGTGGCGAAGGTCCGGTAGCTGCCAGCCGAAGCGGTGGAGGAGGGCCAGGTTGCTGATGAGGCCCACCAGGTGCACCACCACGTCGGCAGCCACGCCGCCGACGCCACCGAGAAGGAGGCCGATTCCTCCGAGCACGGCCAAGCGGCGACGGGTCGTGCCCAAGCTGACCTCAGGACTTTGCGCGTGTAGGTGCATCGTCTTACGATACTAACCTGTCGGGAGATGATGGTCGCAGAGCCACACTGGCGTGTCTGTGGTCGCCGGAGGGAGAGGGAGATGCTCGGCTGCTTCGAGCGGTCAGGCCAATGGTTGCAAGCGAGTGCAGCGTCACACGCCGGGATTGGGGTGACGATGTGGTAAGACGCAAGCCCGACGGCCGTCGGTCGGCGGCATCGCCTTCGACGATCGTGGCGGCAACAGGGCGTGGGAGATCCCTGAGCCCGCTGCCAACGTCGCAGCGGACGCTGCCCGACGATGCCTATCGCCGATTACTGGCGCTTCGCACGGGTTTGCGGCGGTTCCAGCATTGGAGCGAGGTCCAGGCAAGAGCGGCCGGGCTGACCCCCGCTCAGCACCAGCTGCTCCTTGCCGTCCGAGGACACGCTGATCCTCGGGGGCCCAAGGTCGGCGAGGTCGCCGACCAACTGTTGCTGCGCCACCACAGCACCGTGGGCCTCGTGGATCGGGCCGAGGCGGCAGGGCTGCTGCGTCGGATCAGGAACGACGACGACCATCGGGTGGTCCGGCTGCAGCTGACGCCGAGCGGTGAGGACCGGTTGGCTGCGTTGTCGGCGCTCCACGTAGAGGAGCTGCGGCGTCTGGCTCATCAACTGCCAGACCTCTGGGAGGGCCTGCCCGACGCCGAAGGACACTGATCGAGATTCCCTGCGTCGAGCCGGTTGACGGACGGCCTCACGGGTCACACACAGGTACCTTGTGCCCGTGTCCCTGCCGGCACTGGCCTCTTCCGCGGACGTTCCGAGATATTCTAGCCTCGACGAGAAGAACGCCCCAGTAGGTGGCAGACCTGCGCAGGAGGACGTGGCGGTTCGAGGGTCCCAGCACCAGCCGCCGTCGGTGGTGGGAGCAGCGTGGGAGTGCCTGACTCGACAGCAAGGAGACAAAATGCGTATCGACTACCGCAGCGTGTTCCCGGCCGCCATCCAGGCGATGGCTGGCCTGGAGGAGGCGGTGCGGACCAGCACCCTCGAGCCGGAGCTGCTCGAACTGGTGAAGCTCCGGGCGTCGCAGCTGAACGGCTGCGGGTACTGCGTCGACATGCACACCAAGGATGCCGCCGCCATCGGTGTCGACCCGCAGCGTCTGCACCTCGCCGTTGCTTGGAGGGAAGCGCCGTGCTACTCGGAGCGGGAGCGTGCCGCACTCGCGTGGTGCGAGGCGCTCACGCTCCTGCCGGGTTCCGACGTTCCCGACGACCTCTACGCCGAGGTGGGGGGCCACTTCGACGAAGCGGAGGTGGTGGCGCTCACCCTGGCGGTGGTCGCCATCAACGGCTGGAACCGCTTTGCGGTGGGCCTTCGGTCCCCGGTCGGCAGCTACCAGCGCCCGGATGGTGGCGGGTGACGGCGATCCCCCTGCCGGCGGCTGGCGCGGGCCGGCTGGTGTCGGTGAACGTGGGTCGCCCGACCGAGGTGGTCTGGCACGCCCGGACGGTGTCCACGGCGATCCGGAAGGCGCCCGTTGCCGGGCCGGTCAGGGCGCAGGGCGTGAACCTGGTCGGCGACGCCCAAGCCGACCGCAAGGCCCATGGCGGAGTGGACAAGGCGCTGTACGCCTACGCCGCGGAGGACCTGGCGTGGTGGAGCGGCCAGCTGGGTCTCGACCTTGTTCCGGGGAGCATGGGCGAGAACCTGACGACCGCTGGTCTGGAGCTCTGCGAGGCGGTCGTCGGCGAGCGCAGGCAGGTGGGAGGCGTGGTCCTGCAGGTCACCCAGCCTCGTATCCCCTGTTACAAGCTCGGGATCCGCTTGGAAGACGACCGGTTTCCCGAATGCTTCGCTATGGCGCGCCGCCCCGGCGTCTACCTGCGGATCCTTGCCGAAGGGGAGCTCCAGGCCGGTGACGAGATCGAGGTCGTCGAGCGCCCGGCGCACGGGTTGCGGGCGGTCGAGGTGGCCCACATCTTCTACGACCAGCACCATCGCGCCGGCGAGCTCCTCTGCGTGGCGGCGCTCGCAGCTTCCTGGCACCGCTGGGCAGGCCGGGTCCTCGCCGGTGCCGGCCAGGAGGCACTTGCCGAGAGCTGAGGGGCGCTCCGGGCTCGAGGCAGAGCCGGGTCCTCGCAGGTCTCAGCCTGGTGGCGAGGTCATCGGTGCCGTGTCGGGGACCAGCGGGCTCCGCGCCACGGTCGAGGTGTCCCCTTCCGTCGTCTCGGCGGGACCGGGACGGCGAGCAGCCTGGAGGGGGCGTGACGCGTGCAGTGCGGCGGTGACCGCCCACAGGGCGAGGGTGGCCCCAGCGGCCACCTTGCCGACGCCGGTGACGGCCGGGACTCCCGACATCTTGGCGGTGGCGAGCGCGCCGAGAGCGAACACGGCGGT
>JAJZJY010000260.1 GCA_021809885.1 Actinomycetes bacterium | reverse complement strand
GCGTCGGGGCGCTGGCGGCGGCAGCCCTGCTGCACTACCGCGTCGACGGCGGCGGCGCTCGGGTTGTGACCGTCGAGCCGCGAGGAGCGGCCTGTGTGCTGCGCTCCCTGCGGGCGGGTCACCCGGTCACGGTGCCGGGCCCGCACCGATCGATGATGGCGGGGCTCAACTGCGGCACACCGTCGTCCCTGACCTGGCCGGTGCTGGCCGCCGCCACGTCGGTGGCCCTCGCCATCGACGACGTCGCGGCGTGCGCCGCCATGCGGACCCTCGCGGCGGCCGGCGTCGAGGCCGGAGAGACCGGTGCGGCCGCCCTGGGGGGACTCACCGCTCTCTGTGCGGCCGCGGAGGACGGGAGCGCGGCAGCTGACGTTGCCGGTGGCGCGCTCGCCGCGGCCGGCGTGCTCCCGGGGTCGTCTGCGCTGGTGGTGGTGACCGAAGGCCCCACCGATCCCGTGAGTTGGGAGGAGATCGTCGGGCGGCCACCTACTCCTCGTGAGAACGTGGGGCCCACCCCCATGGAGGACGAGCTCCGCCGACTCGTCAGCGGGTGAGCGACGTGGCGGAGGCGCACATTCCCAACCGGCCGGCCGGTGCCGGGGCGCTCACCGTGGGAGACGTGCTGTCGATGCCGGCCATGGACCAGGCCGAGCTTGTCGCCGGTCGTGGCGGCATCGGGAGATGTGTGACCGGTGTCAACATAGTGGAGGTACCAGACGTCTCACGGTGGCTACGGGGGGGCGAGCTCCTGTTCACCGCGGGCTACGCGTGGCGGGGCGACCAGGCGGCGCTCGTCGACGCCCTCCGGGACTTCGACCGCCTCGGCGTGTCGGCGATGGCGTTCAAGCTCGGCAGGTACCTGGAGGCCGTCCCCGGCGAGGCGCGGGCCGTCGCCGACGACCTCGGCCTGCCGATCATCCGGTTGCCCGCCGCGGTCGCCTACATGGACGTCATCGACCCTCTCAACGACCAGCTCGGAGCCCGACGCCTCTGGATGTTCGAGCGGCTGCGCGACACCGAGCAGCAGTTGCTCGCCCCCGGTCTGGACGAGCAGTCGGTCGAGCGGGTGGCGGGCGTGCTGGCCCACCGGATCGGCCGTCCGGTGCATGTCCTTGACCTCGTCGACGACCTGGTGGTGCAAGCTGCCGCCGACGGCAGCGCTAGGACTGTTCCCCTCGACCAGGTGGACGGCCGGCTCGCCGAGGACCTCGCCTCGATCCGCCGGGCCATGGGCCCGAGCGCTGAGCGCCTGCTGTCCACCCACGACCTGGGCGGCGGTCGAAGCGGGCTGTATGCACCGCTGGTCGTCTCCCACCAGCCGCGGGGTTTCGTGGTGGCCATCGGCTCCGGACCGCCGCCCGACGACTTCGCTCGCTTCGGCCTCGCTCACGCCTCGGAGCTCATCTCCTTCCTCCTGCTCAAGCGCATCGCTCGCCTCGAGGGTCGCGGTGAGGCCATGTCCTATCTCGTGCGCTCGCTGCTGGCCGACGCCCTGACCGACGAGGACGCCGTCGAGCGGGCTCTCTCGCTCGGCCTGCGCCTCGCTCGTCCCTGCGTCGCCCTGGTCGTCGGGTCCTCCGCCAACCAGGACGCCGACCGGCTGGATGCGCTGCGGACCGACCTGTCGCGCAGCCTCGCCGTCCCGCACGCGGTCGGCCCCGACGGGGACCGCACGGCGGTGCTCGTACAGGCTGCCGAGGAGGCCGGAGACGGGGGTGTCGGTGAGGTAGCCGAGCGCCTGCTCCAGACCGCGCGCCGGCATCGCCTCCCCCGTCCCGTGGTGGCGGCCGGCTCGGTCCGCGCCGGCCTCGATGGCATCCGGCGCTCCTGGTCGGAGGCTCTGATCGCCTATCAGGCCAGCGGTCGGCTGCCCGCTGGGGGTGTCGTCCGCTTCGAGAACCTGGGTGTGGAGAGGTTGCTCAGCCAGATACCACTGACGCCGGTCACGAGCCAATACGTGCGCGCCACGTTGGGCGCCGTCGAGACCGACGCCGAGCTGATGCGGACGCTGCAGATCTACCTGGAGTCCGGTGGCCGGAAGCTGGAGGCGGCCAAGAGGCTTCCCCTTCATCGCTCGAGCCTCGACTACCGCCTCGACAAGATCTCCCGCCTGCTCGGAGTGGACTTGGAGGCCCCGGAGCGGCACCTGGAGCTGTGGTTGGCCATTCGCCTGCGGCAGATCCACGCCTTGGTCGCGCCGCCACCGGGGGATCCATGAGTGTCACAGTCCGGGAAGCGACGTACCGGGTGCTCCGCTCCCTCGGGCTCACAACCGTGCTCGGCAACCCGGGTTCCACCGAGCTCGGGCTTCTCCAGCGATTCCCCGACGACTTCCGCTATGTGCTCGGCCTTCACGAGGGCGTTGTCGTGGGGATGGCGGACGGCTTCGCCCAAGGCAGCGGCGCGGCGGCCCTGGTCAGCCTCCACTCGGCGTCGGGTCTCGGCAACGCGGGGGCCATCGTCAACGCTTGGCACGACCGGGCGCCGCTGGTCGTCTTGTGTGGCCAGCAGGACCGTGGGCACCTCGAGCTGGAGCCGTACCTGTTCGCCCGGTCCGTCGAGCTGGCGTACCCCTACGTCAAGTGGGCCCATGAGCCGCCGCGGGCTGAGGACGTCCCAGCGGCGATCAGACGTGCGCATGGGGATCGCCATGGCGCCTCCCCGGGGACCCGTGCTGGTCTCGATCCCTTCCGGCGACTGGGAGGAGCCGGCACCGCCCGAGTGCATGCCTGTCGGAGATCTCCTCGCAGAGAGCTGCCCTTCCGAGGACGCCGTCAGGGAACTGGCCCGACGGCTCGGAGCGAGCCACCGACCGGCCATGGTCACTGGGGCGGGGCTGGACAGCCGCCGGGGGTGGGCCGGGGCGGTCAAGCTGGCGGAGGCGCTGTGCTGCCCGGTGTGGGCCGCCCCTCAACCGGGTGCAACGATCCGGCGAACCGTGGCGGACTGGCAGGTGCGGAAGGAGCCAGACTACCAGCTACAGTATCGCTTCGGCGGCTGGTGGACGAGGCTGCCGCCGGCTTCGGAACACGCTCGCGGCATCCATGGCACTGCCGCCGGAGAACAGCAAGAGCTTGCCAGGAAGCCCCCGGCCGGTTGCATGCGGGGGAGCCAGCGACTAGGCCTGCTCCGATGAACGAGACGCCCTCCGGGCATCCCTCCGCCGTCGGACGCGTCGCCGTGGTCACCGGCGCCAGCAGCGGGATCGGCCGGGCCACGGTCGTCGAGCTCACCCGGCGCGGCGCCCAGGTGCTCGCCGTAGCCCGCCGGGTCGATCGGCTGGAGGAGCTGGCAGCCGAGACCGGTGCAGTGCCCCACGCCGGCGACCTGGACTCCATGGAGGCCTGCGAGGCGGTCATCGAGGACGCCCGTCGCCGGCTCGGGCCCGTGAGCGTGCTCGTCAACAACGCCGCCGCCGGCTCGTCGTACGACTCCTCCGTCGTCGACCTCGACCCGGAGAGGTGGCGGTGGATGCTGGCTGTGAACCTGGATGCACCCATGTACCTGACGCGGCTCGCCGCCAGGGACATGGTGGCCGGAGGGTGGGGGCGGATCGTGATGGTGTCGTCCACCTCGGCGAACATCGGCGAGCCGGCCAGCGCTGCCTACTGCGCCTCCAAGGCCGGCCTCCTCGGCCTGATGCGGGCAGCCGCCGTCGACCTCGGGGTGCACGGTGTCACCTGCAACGCCGTCCTGCCAGGCTGGGTCCGCACGGAGATGTCCGAGCGTTCGGCCCGCCGGGAGTCGGAGGCAACCGGGGCTACGGTGGAGCAGGTCTGGTCCCGCCGGGCGGCGTCATCGAGCGGGGGTCGGCTCGCTACGGCGGAGGACGTCGCCCGGGTGATCGGCTTCCTCGCCTCCGACGAGTCGGCGGGTGTCAACGGCCAGGCCGTCACCGTCGCCGGCTCCGGCCTGTGGTGACCGCCGCAGTTCCCTGCTACGTGTCCGTCGACTCGTCGCTGTGGTAGCTGCCCGAGGGCAGGCCGCCGCCCGACGCCACCTCGGGGGCGCCATCGTCGGCCGGGGGGACGCCGGCAACCGGCTGGGGGACGCCGGCAACCGGCTGGGGGACGCCGGCAACCGGCTGGGGGACCGACCCAGGGACACCCGCCGGGGCGGTGCTCGTGGCGCCGGGCAGGTAGCTCCCGGTCTCACCCGGGGGTGGCGTCGCCGGCGTCACGGCGACGAGCCCGTGCTCTGCCTCGAATGCCTGGAGCTGGCTGACGAGCTCGGCGATGCGGCTGTCGGCCGGGGAAGCGGACCGGCCCATCTGCTGCTCGAAGATGAGGCCGCCGAGCTCGAGGAGCAAGGCATCGGCCTGCTTCTTCGACTGGATGCCGGCGAGCTTGGTCTGCCCGGCCTCGGCGAGTGACGTTGCCTGCGACTTGATCTTGTCCATGAACCCCATGGCACAGCCCCTTTCGATGCGGCCAGGCATGATCGCCGGCCGTACCCCAGGTTACGCCAGCGGACCCAGGCCGTCGAGACCGTGCCGCCCTCCCGCCTGGCCCGGCCCTCTCCGAGCCCCCGGCGGATCAGCTCCTCAGGATGTTGCCGAGCATGCCGCCCACGGCGCCGCCCTCGACGGCGCTGGTCCGCTCGCCGCTTGCCAGGTACGGGTTGAGCGCGGCCGCCAGGTTGGGGAGAGGCATGGACTGCAGCCAGACGCGGCCGGGACCGGTCAGCACGACGAGCCAGTGACCGTTGGCCCCGAAGTACCGGTTGACGATGCCCTGGACGCGCTGGACGGTGAAGCTCACCGTCTCCTGGAACACCCCCACGTGGCCCGGGTGCGCCAAGATCGTCTGGCCGGGAGCGAGGTCATAGGTGGTCACCTCGCCGGAGAGCTCGACCCAGGCGGTGCCCTGACCCTCGAGGCGCTGGAGGATGAAGCCCTCCTTGCCGAAGAGCATGCCGCCGATGCCCTGCTGGAAGCCCATCGACGGAACGACCTCCGGTGTCCCGCACACCCACCCGTGGTGGTGCACGAGGTATCCCTGCCCCGGGCTGACCTCCAGCGGGAAGATGTGGCCGGGCACCTTGGCGGCGAAGGCCACCATCCCCTGGCCACCTGTTGCCTGGTACATGGTGAGCAGCAGGCTGCCGCCGCCCATCACCCGTTTCAGCCCGCCGAGCAGGCCCCCTCCGCCGGAGGGGCCCACACCGGTGGTCTGCGTCAGCTGCATGTTGGGGGTCATCCACGACAGTTCGCCGTGGTCCGAGATGACCCGCTCACCGGAGTCGAGGATCATCTCGAGCACCGGCATGGTCGAGCCCTTGATCTGCGCCTGCACCGCTGCCCCCTTCGTTCGGTCGTCCGGCCCGGGACATTACCTCGTGGCGCCGCTCTAGGGTGGCGATGTGTCGTCCGGTCCTTTCGACGTGCCGCTCCAGACCCTCCGGCGGAGAACCAGCGAGAAGTGGCGGGCGGCGCCCCCCGACGTGCTGCCCCTGTGGGTGGCGGAGATGGACGTGATGGTCGCCGAGCCCATCGTGAGGGCGCTGCACGATGCCGTCGCCCTCGGCGACACCGGCTACGCGTCGGGCACGGGCTACGCCGAGGCTCTTGCGGGCTTCGCTGCGCAGCGGTGGGGGTGGGGCGGGCTCGACGTGGGGTGCAGCGCCCTCGTGCCCGACGTGATGACGGGCATCGTCGAGGTGCTGAAGCTCATCACCGCCCCCGGCGACACCGTCGTCGTGAGCCCGCCCGTGTACCCCCCCTTCTACGCCTTCGTCGAGCACATGGACCGCCGCGTCGCCGAGGCCCCGCTGACCGCTGAGAGCCGACTCGATCCCGACGCCCTGGGCGCGGCGTTCGAGGGGGCGGCGGCGTACCTGCTGTGCAACCCGCACAACCCGACGGGCACGGTGCACTCCCGCCAGGAGCTCGAGCGGGTCGCCGCTCTCGCTGACGAAGCCGGGGTGCGGGTCGTGGCGGACGAGATCCACGCGCCGCTCGTCGTCGGCGACGCCCGCTTCACGCCGTTCTTGAGCGTGGCCGGCGCCGAACGCGGCTTCTGCCTGCTGTCGGCCTCCAAGGGTTGGAACCTCCCCGGGCTCAAGGCGGCCGTCGTCGTCGCCGGGCCGGCCGCCGCCTCCGACCTCGCCCGCATGCCGGAGGAGGTCGGCCACGGCCCGAGCCACCTCGGGGTCATCGCCCACACCGCTGCGTTGCGCGCCGGGGGCGCGTGGCTCGACGAGTTGCTCGCCGGGCTCGGGGCCAACCGGGTGCTGCTGGCCGAGCTCCTCGCCCGGCGGCTGCCGGCGGTGCGCTACCGCCCCGGCGACGCCACCTACCTGGCGTGGCTCGACTGCACAGACCTCGGGTTCGCGGCTGCGGGCGGCGATCGCCCGGGGCGCGGCAACGTCCACGAGGTGACCGGCCCGGCGGCGTTCTTCCTCAGCGAGGCGCGCGTGCTGCTCAGCTCGGGGGCGGCATTTGGGTCCGACGCCGAGCGCTGTGCCCGCCTCAACTTCGGGACGTCGCCGGCCATCCTCACCGAGGCCGTCGACCGTATGGCCGCTGCCGTGCAAGTGCTCGAGCTCCCCTCCCGACCGGTTGCCATGGAGGGTAACGACGCGTAGCAGCGGCGGCGAGACGGAGGAGCCTGGGTTGCAGGGAGAGGTGGCGCTGGCGAGAGA
>JAJZJY010000259.1 GCA_021809885.1 Actinomycetes bacterium | reverse complement strand
GTGTTCCGTATTCGGGGAGAGAGGGAGGACTGCACCGGGACGGCCCCAAATCGCGGACACGGACACGGAGACGGGGCCAGGGACCAGGGACAACGCATACGGGGACGAGCCGAAAGCACGACACAGGAACGAACACGGGTGAGGCCGGGAAGACCAGGGACAATGACCCGAGGAGCCCAGCCCAGCCCCGGGCGGAACGCCCGAACACGGCGAACAAGCAGAGCGCCGGGTTGACCGACGGAGGCCGGAACATGGACGGCCGGCGTCGGGTCGACCTGCCCGGCGTCAGGCGGTCGAGCCTTGGCGCTCGGCACGTAGCTGGCGGGCACGGTCACTGGTCAGGTACTCGCCACCCCACACGGCCCCCTGCTCCCCAGCGTCGAGGGCGTGGGTCAAGCAGTCGGGGCGGACTGGGCAGTCACGGCAGACGGCCAGCGCCGGGGCCAGCTGGTCGGTGGTCCGCTCCCCGTTGGGCTTCGCCGGGACGAAGAGCGCCGGGTCCATCCCCCGGCACGCTGCCCGACCTCGCCACCGGCCATCGTCGACGGTCGGTCCGCCGATGATCCGACCAGCTTCCGCACGCCCGGACTGGCGCCGGTTGGCTGACTCCCGGAGTCGGTCCTGTGCCGCCCGGTGGGGATCGCAGAGTCCCGAGGCGTCCGCCGGGCTCGGGCACCCTCTCTCCCTGCCGGCAGACGGCCGGCCGGGCCGACGGGACGACCCGCAGAGGTGCGTGAGCGCACCCGTTGCCGTCGGAGTCGAGCTGCTCGATGACGGCAGGCTGGGCGATCACCACGACGGGAACGGCACCCCTCGGGCCGGCGCCGTGGTGGCGTACCCCGCGAGAAAGCGCAGGTCGGAGAGCCCTACCTCCGGCGATCCGGGGATGTGTGGCCGGATGGTGCCGCCATGGGCCAGGAACGGCCCCACCGGGGCGCCTACAGGGCGCTGGAACGGGCTCCGTGGACGGATCTACCAGGCGAGGCCGCACAGGGGCTAAATCGCCCCTCCCGGGGTGCGATCCTGGCCGATCACCGCCCGGGGCACGTCGCAAGGGTGCACGGCGGGATCATCGTCCGGCAGAGCGGGCAGAGGCCGCCGGGGACCGGGGTCGACACCGCAACCGGTGGAGCTGGGACCGGTGGGCTCGGGGACGGGGACGCCGGCCGGGGAGCTGCCCGGCTCCCTGCGATGGCGGCGACGGTCGAGGTGACCATGGCGAGCAGGTCGGGTCCGCCCGGTGCTCGTGGTGGTGGAGGCTCCCGCCGGGGAGCGGTCGGCTCCGGCGCCCGCTCGACGCGGACCGGGGCGGGTAGACGGCGGGGAGCTACCCGGGGGCGTCGAGCGGGGGTGGGCTCTCCCGTCAGCCCTGCCGCCCGACGTTCGGCCAGGGGCACGTAGACGTGCGTTCGACAGCTCCCGCAACGGGTCCGGCCCGAGGCTGACTGACTCTGCCAGGTGGCTCCACACGACGGACACGTCACGGTGATGCGCACGGCCGGCCTCCCCTACTGCCGGCGCCCGGCCCGGGCGGCGTTGCTCCGGCGCTGGTATGCGTCGAACCTCTCGGCTGCTCGACCGGCGACGTAGGCGTCGGTGATTCGGCGTGCCTCGTCGACGGTGACCGCTCCGGCGGCCGAGGTGGCGAAGTCGGCCACGGTGTCGCCGGGAAACGAGTGCGCCTCCACGTAGTCGACGAGGGCGATGTCCGGTGCTCCGGTGCCCTGTCCCCCGTGCCGGGTCACCCGACGCCACACAGCCACGCTGAGGGCCACCACGAGGGCAACGAGGACGGGGACGAAGCGACCGGCGATCACCACCTCACCGAGAGCCACGAGGGCGACCACGAGCACCGCGAGCCCGGCTGCCAGCGTCGTCACGATCGACCGACCGAGCCCGTCCCGCAATACGACCACCGCTCCGATGACCAGGGCGACGAGTCCTCGTGACGTTGAGAGGCTGGACCCGCCCGGCAGCACGGCGGCTCTCCGCTCCCCCGCTCGGCGGTGGTGCCGGTGCAGCTCGACGGCTGCCCACCCGACGGCGACGATGACGAGCCCGGTCCACGCCTGGGCGACCAGGGCCACGAGCACGTAGGCGAGTGCGCCGGTGCGGGCCGGGGTGAGGGTGCTACGGGCGAGGGTCACGGCTGGGGATCCTCTCGTTCGGTAGTCGGTCCGATGAGTTCGGACAGTTGCTCGGGGGTGGGCAGTGGCTGAACGTCAACACCTTCCGCCGCATAGATCACCGGAGCGAGAGCCAGCCCCACGGGTGCCAGCGTCCCTGCCAACAGATCGAGGCGTTCGGGATCACCGAAGCCAGCCATGTTCGACACGCCGGATGTTTCGAGGAGTGCCCGCATGAGTTGGGCACCTCCGGCGAGGACCCACGGCGGTATCGAGCCGAGGTTGGCCATGACGCCGAACGCTCGGGCGTCGCCGCCCGCTATCTCGTCGAGCGCCGCCTGGCCATCAGAATCAAGCTTCGGGTTTCCATCCTCGACAACCCGACTCGCCGTGTTTGCATCGGTCAACCCACCCCCATAGATCAGGCGATAGGACTGGTCCAACACCGAGAGCACGGTCATCTCGGGAGTCTCCGGCAACCCAACACCGAGAGGGCCGGTCGGTATTTCGACCTCCGCGTCGAGCACCGGGTTTTCCCGAGCGTTCGTGGCCGTGTCGTTGAGCAGGCCCTTCAGGAGATCGAGCGCCGGGCCGAGCCCGTCGGTGTTTGCGGCCGTGTCGATCACCGCCCGTGCGTTGTTCTCGATGGCCTGCGATCCACCATCGGTGTCCGGGTCCGGGGTAGGTGTCGCCGCTATTGCTGACGCCTGTGCTTCAAGATCGTCGGTCGACGCGGCTCCCAAGTTCCGAGCGATCGCATCCGGAAGCCCTTTGCACCCGAACCCTCGGGCCGCAACGACGAGGACAGCCCGGTCGACCGATCCGCGGCCTGGCCGATAGACCGAGGCAACCGCCGCAACGCCTGCCGCGAACTGGTCAGGCGGTGTGTCATCGGGAGGAAACAAGGCGTTCGGCCAGGATTCGAGTTGGCGCCCGGAGACTTCGACACCCAACCGGGCCACCGATTTCACGAGTTCGAGTGCTTTTGGCGAGTTCCTTTTCATGACCCGAGCATATCACGAGGTACCGGTATATGTGGGGTGAATATCGGTACCGGTGCTGCCGGGCAGGCAGGTACCGGAGTTTCCCTGATTCTGAGAATTGCCGCCTGGCACGCTCTGTCCGTGGCCAATCAACTCACCAAGCGACCGGCGGACACAGCACCTGTCCGCCGCGTGGTGAAGTGGAATGTTCCGGCTGTCATCGGGGCCATGATCGGCACGCCGGGGTGGTCTGGCCTCGCCGCCGCCCTCGGTGCCGAACGGCGCTCCCACGTTGTAGAGGCGCTCCTTTTGCGGGCCACGTCGATCGTTGTCGACGACGAGGAGCATGTCGATGCGTGAGGTTCTTTCTCTACGGGCCGACATGATCGACGAGGTCGAGCGGCGGGCCGTGTTGAGCGGCTGCTCGGCTGACGAGGAGGCCGGTCGACTGATGGCTCGGGGGCTCCTCGACTTGCTGGCCGAGCTGCTCCGGCCCCTGTTGCAAGACGACGACCCCAAGCCGAAGCCCGGGGTCGTCTGCGAGTCCGTCGCCACAACATCATCGCTGCCGGTGATTGTACCGCAGCGCTCCATCGCTCGGAATGATCACCGTGGCGATACGTAGCCTGCTCTCTCCCTCCCTCCGCCGCGCGGCTTCTCGCCCCGGCGGTCCTCGGAACAAGCCCCCGTCGCCCCGGCTGGTCGATGCGGCTCGGGCTGGTGTCTTGCGACGGGAGAACACGGCGGAGGGGAGCGCGGGGCGGCGGGCCGTCTACCGAGCGCAGTACGAGGAGCGCATCGCCCGGCGTCCCGGGGTGTCGGCTCGGCAAGCCGCGGGGCACATCCCTGTCGGCGCCGAGGAGACGCGGCTCAGCGCCATCTTCCGGGATGTCGGCTTCGCCGTCGTCGTCGGCGCCGGACGGGCGGACCGGCGCCGGCTGGCTCGTTACGATTCACTTGTCGGCCAGCTCCGCGGCGGGAGCCTCTCGGGCGCCGCCTTCCGGCGCCGCGTGAGCGGGTGGAAGCCATACGGGGCGGAGGGGCTCCGCTTCGAGTTCGACCCCGAGATCGTCCTCGCGATCCTCGCGATCCGCGAGGCATCGGGCGAAGACCTCTTCGTCTATGAGGACGCGGCGGCATGACCGGCCGATGCTGCCTCTGCGGTGCGGTCGGTCAGGTCGAGCGCCATCACGTCACTGGGCGGCTCGTGCGCGGCGGCGACTACGTCGACCCGGCCCTCGTCATCGAGCTGTGCACCGCGTGCCACACCGGGAGGGCCGGGCTGCACCCGGCCCTGCGAGCGGCGGGACTCGACTTCCCGCGGCCCGGTGTCGATCTCCTCGGGTTCCGCTGTCGGCGACTCGGGGTGACGGAGCGGCTCATCGGAGCGGCGGGCGGGGTCCTCGTCCTCGGACCGGCCTCGGCGATCGCTACCGGCGACCTTGTCTGCGCCCTGGCCGATGCCCGGGCGCCTCGGGCTCGGGGTGTGGCGTGAGCGTGGCCGATGACGTGCTGGCACAACTGGCGGAGAGGTTCGGGCTCGACCCGACCCGGATCGGTCGTCCAGCGGTGTTCTCCCGGGCGATCGACGAGGCGCTGCGATTCGGTGACGCGTCCTACGTGGTTGGCGAGGTCGAAGCGTTCGGTGGACTGGCCGGCGTGCGCGAGCCGTGGGGCGTCATCCTGCGCCGGCTGCGGAACGTCTCGACGCTGGCCGCCGAGCGTGAGCGGCTTGCCGACGAGGCCGACGAGGCCGCCAGGTGGGCGGCAGTCGACCGGGCAGCGAAGCGGGGCGAGACCTTGCGTGCACTGGTCGACCGCGGGGAGCTGTTCGTCGACGAGGGCGCCGGGATGCTCGTTCGGGAGTTCCCCGACGGGGAGCTACGGGCGCTGGCTATGGCTGCGCTGGAAGGGACGAGACCGTGAATCCACGCGTGCCGCCGTCGTCGCCTCGCTCCGAGACGGGGGTCGTCGGATGTCTGCTCTACCGTCCGGCACTACTCGCCGACGTGCTCGACACCGGGCTCCTCCCGGAGGACTTCTACCGCCCGGCGTGGGGCCGTGCGTTCGCTGCCGTCCTGTCCCTTTCTGCTCGTGGCGACGCCATCGACGCGGTGACGGTCGACGCCGAGCTGGGCGAGACCGAGGGTCGGCCGGACATGGCCGATCTCCTCGGTGCCGGTGCCGACGTGCCGAGCCTGGCCCACGCCGTTACCTACGCCGAACGGGTACACGGCGCAGCACGCCTACGCCGAGTCCTGGCCGCCTGTGCGGAGGTGACGGAGCGCGCTTTCGACCCGGCGTCCCGGAAGGACGTGGACGGGTTCACCGACTGGGCCGAGCGCACGGTCATGGCGGCGACCGAGCGGGCGGACGCGCGGGAGGACCCGGCACCGTTGGCGGAGGTCCTTGACCGGTCGATCGCCGAGCTGCGCTCTCGGGCATCGGGCGAACAGGTGGGCATCCCAACCGGCTTCCTCGACCTCGACCGGATGACCGGCGGCCTCCGTTCGGGTCAGCTGATCGTGCTCGGCGCCCGGCCCTCCGTTGGGAAATCTGCCCTTGCTCTCGACGTGGCCTTGCACGTCGCCCGGACGAGCGGCCCCGTTCTGTTCGTGAGCGCGGAGATGGGGGCGCTGGAGTTGGGCTCCCGCGTCCTGTCGGGCGGCGGCGTGGCCTCGGACAAGCTGCTCACGGCGAAGCTCGACAATCTCGACTTCTCCCGCCTGGAGGCTCGGCGGGCCGAGCTGGTCGATGTGCCGCTGATGATCGACGATTCTCCGGGGTCGACCCTCGGGACCATCCGGGCTCGGGCTCGGCGCCAGGCGTCCCGGGGCGGGCTGTCCCTGCTCGTGGTCGACTACCTCCAGCTCATCGACGGGGACGGCAACCGGGAGCGCCGGGAGCAGGAGGTCGCCGCGGTTTCTCGTGGACTGAAGGCGCTGGCCCGAGAGCTGCACGTGCCGGTGCTCGCCGTCGCACAGCTGAACCGGGCGGTGGAGCTGCGGGCGGACAAGCGCCCTGTCCTGGCTGACCTTCGGGATTCCGGGCAGCTGGAACAGGACGCGGACCTCGTGACCTTCCTCTACCGACCCGGGGTGTATGACCTCGATGCCGACCCCGGCGAGACCGAGCTGGCCATCGCCAAGCACCGCAATGGCCCGACGGGGATCGTCCACCTGGTGTGGCTCCCGAGCCGGATGACATTCAAGGACGCGGCACCGATCGGGGCCGGGCTCTGATGGCGCTTTGCACCTGCTCCCGGTGTGGCGAGCCGATCCGTCAGTCGGCCGACCTGGTAGAGGTTCGGGTGGAGTACCGCTCGGCGAAGTCGCTCCGGCGCCTACGGACATGGCAGGTCCGGGTGGTGTGTCGTCGGTGCGCCGGGGACGAATGGGAACACCACGACCACCCGGGCGGCCGCCAGGGCGAACAGGCGGCGATGTGGTGAGCGGACCGACGACTTCGCGGCAGATCGTCCACCTGCGGGGGTGGCCGGGCGTCGACGGCTGGAAGCCGCCACCGCTGGACGTGGCCCGTCCCCGCCTGGGCCGCCACC
>JAJZJY010000258.1 GCA_021809885.1 Actinomycetes bacterium | reverse complement strand
CTCGATGTCGCGCATCTCGCCGATCAGGATGACGTCGGGGTCCTGCCGCAGCACCCGACGCATCGCCTGCACGTAGTCCCGCGTGTCGTTGCCGATCTCGCGTTGGCTCACGATCGACCGCTTGTCGGGGTGCAGGATCTCGATCGGGTCCTCGATGGTGATGATGTTGGCCGCCCGCGTCTGGTTGATGTGGTCGATCATCGCCGCCAGCGTCGTGGTCTTCCCCGAGCCTGTCGGGCCGGTCACGAGCACCATCCCCCGCAACTCCTCGGCGAGGCGGGTGACGATGGCCGGCAGGCCGAGGTCGACGGCGGCGAGGGCGGAGGGCAGGACCCGGCGCAGGACCATCGCCGCCGAGCCCCGCTGGCGGAAGGCGTTCCCGCGGAAGCGCCCGAGCTCGGTGACCGACAGCGAGAAGTCGGCCTCGCCGGTCCGGAGGAACTCTTCGAGCTTGTCGGAAGCGAGGATCGTGCGGATGCAGGACTCGATGTCGGCGGGCGCGACGGTCTGGAACGGGGTCGGGCGGAGGTCACCGTTGACCCGGACCCTCGGTGGGGAGCCCGCCTTGACGTGCAGGTCCGATCCGCCGACCTCCGTCACATGCGTGAGCAACTGCTGCAAGTCGAACACTGGTACAAGTCATCGGCGTCAGCCGGCGGCAGTTGAGTGGAGCCGCCGGGCAGCGAGCACGATCTCGTGACCCGGGCCGCCGCTGGTCTCGGGTTCCGGAAGGTTGCGTACCCCGACGAGGGCGTCGACGGTCGCCGCCGCCGACAGCGTCAGCGCCTCGAGGTCGTAGCCGCCCTCGAGGACGGCGACGATCCGTCCGGGCGCGACCAGCGGGACCAGATCGGCGACGACGGCGCCGTAGTCGCCGGCGGACAGGCCGAGGCCGGTCAACGGGTCGGCTCGATGGGCGTCGAAGCCGGCGGATATGAGCAGCCAGGTCGGTGCGAACCGGGAAGCGACCGGTACTACCACGTCGGCCACGGCGGTCCGGTACACGTCGCCGGTCGCCCCGCTCGGCAGGGGGAGGTTGACCGTGGCGCCCTCCCCGGCGTCGGCGCCGCGCTCGTCGAGCCACCCGGTGCCGGGGTAGAGGGGCCACTCGTGCAGGGAGATGTAGGTCACGCGCGGGTCGGCGTAGAAGGTGTCCTGCGTCCCGTTGCCGTGGTGGGCGTCGATGTCCACCACCAGGACCCGCTCACCCTCGGCGGCGAGCGACATGGCGGTCACGGCCACGTTGTTGACGAGGCAGAAGCCCATCGCCCGGCGGGGTGTGGCGTGGTGGCCGGGCGGCCGGACAGCCACGAAGGCGGCGTCGGCCTCGCCGGCCCGCAGCCGGGCGACCATGTCCGGCCCGGCGCCGGCAGCCACCAGCGCCGCGTCCCAGGAGTCGGGCCCGGCCACCGTGTCGGCGTCGACGTGGCCCCCTCCGGCCCGGCAGAACGCCTCCATCGCGTCGAGGTATCGAGCGGGGTGGACGGCCAGCAGCTCGTCACGGGTCGCTCGGCGCGGGACGACGCGGCGGACCGCCTCCGCTGCCTGGGCACGCTCGACGCCGGCGACCACGGCGTCGAGGCGCGTAGGCCGCTCCGGATGGCCCCGGCCCGTCTCGTGGTGCAGGCACGCCTCGTGGGTGGCGAAGAGCAGCGTGCCGGTGGCCATCACGTCACGCTACCGGTACAACGGGAGGGCGGAACTAGCCTGGTGCGTTGCATGAGCGCGCCCGCCGCGAACATCCTGCGCTGGGGCCGCGAGCAGGCCCGGACGGCCTGCTGGCGGGGTGAGGGCAACGTGGCGCTGCTCACTCCGGTCCCGAGCGCGCCGCTGCCGTCGGCAGCGTTCCTCCACCACTGCCTGGAGGTCCTCGCCTCCCGTGGGTACACCAGGGTCGTCACCGGCGCCCTCTCGCCGCTCGAGCAGGCCGGCTTCCTCGCCGCCGGCTTCGACGTCGCCGAGCGCCTGCACCTGCTGTCGCTCGACCTGGTCGGTCCGTTGCCGCCGGTGCCTGCCGGCGCCACCCTCACCCGCGGCCGGTGCCACGCCGATCGGGCCGCCGTGCTCACTGTCGACGGCGCGGCCTTCTCGTCGTTCTGGAGGCTCGACGGGGCCGCCCTCGACGACGCACTGGCGGCGACCCCGAGCACCCGCTGGCGCGTCGCTCGACCGCGCCGGCGGTGGGAAGCCGGCGCCGTGGAGGGCTACTGCATCTCCGGCCGGTCAGGGCCGAGAGGGTTCGTGCAGCGCCTGGCGGTCGATCCTGCCCGGCACGGCCGCGGCACCGGCCGCCGGTTGCTGCTCGACGGGTTGCACTGGATGCGCAGCCGCGGTGCCCGCTCCGCTGTCGTCAACACCCAACTCGGCAACGACGCCGCCCTGGCGCTGTACCACTCCGTCGGGTTCCGCGACGAGCCGGTCGGGCTGTCGGTCCTGGCTGCCGGGCTGTGAGAGCGTTGGCCCGGGCAGCGGGCGCCGTTGTGGCCCTCGGGCTGCTCGTGGTACTCGGCCTGCCCCAGGTGGCGGGGGCCGTCGCTCCGTCGGGCGTCGCCGGCGTCACCGCCGGCCGGCCGGCGGTGCACCTGGTCGGCCAGTCGACATGGGTGCGGGCGGGCACTGTGTTCGCGCTGGACCTGACCGTGTCAGCGCCCGCCCCCCGCACCGACATGCTCCAGGTGGCCGTCTACCCACCCGTCACGACGCGCAGTGGCTTCGAGGCGGCAGCCGCCGGCGTCGAGCCGTACAGCCCCACCTGGTATGACCTGCAGCCGCTGGCGAGCCTGCCGGCGGCCGCCGGGGCGCTGCAGGTGCGGATCCCTGTCGACCCGACCGGCAACGTTCCGAGCGGTGAGCGCGCCTTCTCCACCGGGGGCACCGACGCCGTCTACCCGGTGTCGGTGCAATTGTTCGACTCGCAGAGCAACCCGCTCGGAGCGGCCATGACGACCTTCCTCGTCTTCGACGCCGGCTCCGGGCCCGGCTTCCAGCGCCTCGCCGTGGCCCTCGTCGTGCCCGTGGCGGGCGCCGCACCCGCCGTCGACCGTCACCTGAGCCCGATCCCGCCCCCCACAGGCCAGGTAGCCGCCGTGGTCGCCGCGCTGGGCGGCGCGGCATCGGTACCGGTGAGCCTTCTCGTGGACCCCGCCGCCGCCGCTGCCCTCGCAGCGGAGGGCGGCACAGGGCGCAAGGTGGTGGCCTCCCTCGGGCACCTCGCCAGCACCGGCGACCAACTGCTGCCGTCGTCGTATGTCCCGGTGGTGTACCGCCGGCTGGAAGCCGCTGGGCTCGGCGGCACGATCGCCACGCAGCTGTCGGACGGATCCGGCGCCCTGCAGTCAGCGCTCGGCGCCTCCCCCAACCCCTCGACGTGGGCCGTCGACCAGACCCTCGACGACCGGACGCTCGCCGATCTGCGCGCCGCAGGGTTGCGGCGACTGGTCGTGCCGGACTCGGCTCTGACACCGCTTCCCGCCGCCTACACCAACGTCACCTTCGGGCGGCCGACCGTGCTGTCCGACGGGGCAAGCGGCCATGTCGAGGTGTGGGGCGCCGACGGCCCCCTCTCCGCCCGCCTGGCGGCTCGGGGCGATCCTGTGCTCGCCGCCGAGCAGGACCTCGCCGAGATCGCCGTGACCCAGCAGGAGGAGCCGAGCGTGGAGAGGGGTGTCGCCGTCTTCGCCCCGCCGGGAGCGTCGCCGCGGATGTTGGCGACGTTCGTGCGAGGCCTTGCCGCCAACCCGTTCGCCGTGCCCGTCACCGTCAACGGGTTGTTCGGGCGGGTGCACCTGTCGGCGGGCACGCCGACGCGCTACCTGAACCCGTCCACGCCGCCGGCCGCCGTCCGCGACCAGCCGGGGGTGGTCGACCTGGCAGCGGCCCTGACCTCCTTCCGCCAGCTCGTCCCGGCCTACCGGGGGCTGGCGGCGTCGGTCGAACGGGTCATGCTCGCTGCCGAGTCGAGCAGCGTGCGCCCCGGGCAGGCCACCGCGATGCTCGCGGCCGCCAAGGCCGCCATCGGCGCCGTCGAGCGACGGGTCACGCTCCCGAGGGCGACATCGATCACCTTCACCGCCCGGTCGGGGACGCTCCCGGTGACGGTCCAGTCCCTGCCCCACACCGTCGTGCACGTGGAGCTGCTGCTCTCGTCGCCCAAGCTCCAGTTCCGGCCGGTCCGCGGCCTGCGCGGCGCGTGCCGGGTCACAGCAGCGAGCGAAGCCTGCCAGATCAGCCTCTCGGGTCCCGTCAGCGTCGTGCGTGTCCCCGTCACGTCACGGACCTCGGGGGTGTTCACGATGACCGTCCAGTTGCTCTCCCCCGGCGGCACCGTCGTGCTCGCCTCCGATCGTGACACCATCCGCTCCACGGCCGTGTCCTGGGTCGGCCTGGTGCTGATGGTGGGTGCCGGACTGTTCCTCCTGCTGTGGTGGATCCGGAACCTGCGCCACGGCCGGCGTGCCGGCCGGCTCGTGCCGCCGCCGGGAGACGACGGGCCCGACGAGACCCCGCCGGTGCCGGCAGGAATGTCACCATCCCGACCCTGACGGGGTCCAAGGGCCACGATGCCCAGTATCCGTGTTGTCACCGACAGCGCCTGCGACCTGCCCGACGGCCTCCTCGCTGAGCTGGGGGTGGGGTTGGTTCCCCTCCGGATCCGGTTCGGGGCGGAGGAGCTCGTTGACCGGACCGAGCTGTCGACCAAGGAGTTCTGGGCACGGAGCGCGGCGGCCACCACCCTCCCGGAGACGTCGGCGCCGTCCCCCGGGGTCTTTCATCGTGCCTTCGAGCAGATGCAGTCCGAAGGGGCCACCGGCGTCGTCTGCGTCAACCTCTCCTCTCGCCTGTCGGCGACCATCGAAGCAGCGCACCAGGCGGCTGCAGAGATGCACGGGCGCATGCCCGTGCGGGTCGTCGACTCCCTGAGCGCCACCATGGGTGAGGGGCTGGTCGTCGTCGAGGCGGCTGAGCTTGCCGCCGCCGGCGGCAGCCTCGACGAGGTCGCCGGCGCCGCCCTGGACGCCAGCGGCAGGATGAAGGTCTACGGCGCCATCGACACGCTGGAGAACCTGCGCCGGGGAGGTCGCATCGGTGGGGCTGCCGCGCTCGTCGGCTCCATGCTGGCCATCAAGCCGGTCATCGAGGTCCGGGACGGGGTGGTGGAGCAGGAGTCCCGCCAGCGGACCCGGGCGAGGTCGCTGCGGTACCTGGCCGACAAGGTGGCGGCCGCCGGCCCCTTGGCGCGCCTGGCGGTGTTCGGCGCCGACGCTCCCGACTTCGACGCCTTCCTCGGCCTTGTCGCCGGGGTCGAGTCGGCCGCCCCCCGGCTGACCGGTGACATCGGCCCGGTCATCGGCACCCACGCCGGCCCCGGAGCCGTCGGCGTTGCCTGGTTGCCGGCCTGACGCCCTTTGAATCCTCGCCCCCTGGCCGCCGGCGGCGCACCCGTCGGGGCGCCGTGGGATCGAGCGACGGCGCAACTAGCCTCACAAACGTGGCTTTCCTCCCCCGTCGAGCGCCGGGCTCGACGGCTTGGGGAAGCCGGTGAGCGACGGGGCGCTGGGGGCGTCGGCGAGGCTGGGCACGATCGGTCCCGCTCCAGGGCGGCTGCTCGCCGGCCGCTACCGGCTGGTCTCCCCCATCGCCCGCGGTGGCATGGCAGAGGTGTGGGAAGGGCGCGACGAGGTGCTCGGCCGGGCCGTCGCCGTCAAGGTCCTGCGGTCGCACCTGAGTGGTGACGCCACCTTCATCGAACGCTTTCGCCGGGAGGCGGTGACCGCCGCCCGCCTGTCGACCCCCGGGATCGTGGCGACCTACGACACAGGCCTCGATGCCGGCACGGCCTACATCGTCATGGAGCTCGTCACCGGCCGGACCCTCCGCCAGCTGCTCGACGGCGCCGGCCCCCTCGACGTGGGCCTGGCCACCGCGATCGCCGCCCAGATCGCCGGCGCCCTCGCCCACGCCCACCACGCCGGCCTCGTCCACCGCGACGTGAAGCCGGCCAACGTCCTCGTCTGCGACGACGAGGTCAGCGGCGTGCGGGTGAAGGTCACCGACTTCGGGATCGCCAAGGCCCGGGCCGGCATCGGGACGGACCTCACGCAGACAGGCACCGTGCTCGGCACGCCCAAGTACCTGAGCCCCGAGCAGGTCCAGGGCCGCGACGACATCGACCAGCGCTCGGACCTGTACTCGCTCGGCGTCGTGCTCTTCGAGATGCTCACCGGCCGGGTGCCGTTCCAAGGCAGCACCGACATGGCGACCGCCCTCGCCCACCTCCACGACACTCCCCCCCGCGCAACCTCGCTGCGGCCCGGCCTGCCGCTCGCTGTCGATGCCCTCGTGGCCCGGCTGCTGGCGAAGTCCCCCGGCGACCGGCCGGCGACCGCCGGCGAGGTGCGCCGGGTGCTCGACCGGATGACCCCTTCTCCCGTCCCGGGGGCGTCCCTGGATCAGACCGCTTCCGGGCCGCACAACGGCGAGCGGCGCCTGGCGCGTGAGGCCAGCGCGGCCCTCCCCGAGGGGCACAGCCGGCCCCGCTCCCCGGTGCCTCCCCCCGCCGGCGAACCCCGGTTCTCACCTCCGGCGGCACCCGACCGGCGCACCACCGTGGCCAGGGTCCGCCGCCGGCGCAACCGGGGGGCCGGCCTCACCGTCGCCGGCGTGGTCGTG
>JAJZJY010000257.1 GCA_021809885.1 Actinomycetes bacterium | reverse complement strand
CACGAGCGCCAGCGACACGACCACGGCCAGCCAGGCACCGCGCCGAGGGCGTCGGCCGCGCGCCTCGCAGGCCGGGTTCCTGCCAGCTCCGAGGTCATTGTCCATGCCGACTCCCACGTCCTTTTTGTGACTGCCTTGTTGTGACTGCCTTGTTGTGACTGCATCCCCTGGGGCTGGAGCTCATACTGTCGCGGGGATCAGGACCGTAGTCAAGGGCGATGACCACAGGTAGGGTTGACGTATGCCGAGCCCGCGACGCCACACGGCGGCGGCCGGGCCTGCTCCTCGACGGCGGCGCTCCAGGGGCGAGCTGGAGCGGCGGCTCATCGTCGATGCCGCCCTCGCCGTCAGCGCCCGGGAGGAGGGTTACGAGGGCCTGACGTTCCAGGCCCTCGGCGACGAGCTCGGGGTCCACCCGACCGCCATCTACCGGCACTTCCGGGACAAGGACGAGCTCATGCTGACCCTCGTCGAAGCCATCCACGCCGAGGTGCTGGCCGGCTTGCCTCCCCCTGGCACCGACTGGGCGGCCGACCTGCGCCTGCTGGCACTGCGCTCCTACGAGGTGTTCCTGCGCTTCCCGGCGATCAGCCAGGTGGCGGCGGTGCGCACCACCCGCAGCGAGAACGAGTTCCAGGTCGTCGAGCGGATAGTCGGCTGCCTGCAGCGGGCGGGGTTCGACGACGCCGACGCCGCCGTGTACTACCGGGCGTTCTCCGACGTCCTGCTCGGCTACGTCGCCCTCGACGCCGGCTTCGCCGCCCTGCGCCCCGCCACCCGGGAAGGGGATCTGCGAGCCTGGTCGGTCAATTACCGCTCGCTCCCCGCCGAACGGTTCCCCGGCCTGGCGGCCACCGCCGCCCTCATCCCCGCTGTCGCCGACCCGGCCAACTTCACCACGGCGCTGGACCTGCTGATCGAGGCGATCCGCGCCCGCGCCGGCAAGGGCGGGGAGCGTTGCGAAGCGGGAACAGGGCCGGCTGCTGGTAGATGATGAGCCCCGACAGATGAGCGCCGGCAGAGGAGATCCATGAGGTCGACGACTAAAGACAGCGCTGGGAGCGTTTCGTTCTGGCACTCGCAGCTGGACCCGCCCCCGCCGCGGCGGGAACGGCTCCCCGCTCCCCGATCGGCCGACGTGTGCATCGTCGGCGCCGGCTACACGGGCCTTTGGACCGCGTACGAGCTGCTGGCGCGCCAACCAGGCCTCGACGTCGTGGTGCTCGAAGCGGAGGTGGCCGGCTTCGGCGCATCGGGACGCAACGGCGGCTGGGTCGAGGGCATGATCGCCGGCGACCGCAGGCACTGGGCGGCGATCGCCGGGCGCGAGGGCCTCGAGCGGATGACGGGTGCCATCCAGGACGCCGTCGACGAGGTCGGACGGGTGGTCGCCGCCCTCGCCATCGACTGCGGCTTCACCAAAGGAGGGTCCCTCAAGGTCGCCCAGACCGACCTCGAGGTCCGCCGGCTGCGGGCGGAGGTCGAGGAGGACCGGATCTGGGGCCTCGGCCCCGACGACAGCAGGATGCTCGGGCCGGACGAGGCCCGCGAGCGGATCGCTGTCGCCGGGGTGCTCGCTGCGTCCTACACACCCCACTGCGCCCGGGTCCAGCCCGCCGCGCTCGCCGCCGGCCTCGCCGCCGCCGCCGTCCGGGCGGGCGCCACGATCTACGAGGCGACGCCGGTGTCCCGCATCGAGCCGGGCGTCGCCCGCACCCCCTACGGCGACGTCCGGGCGCCGCTGATCGTGCGGGCCACCGAGGGGTACACGGCCACCCTGCGAGGCCAGCGCCGGGTGATGCTCCCGATCACGAGCAGCGTGATCGCCACCGAGGTGCTCGACGCGGAGGTGTGGAAGCAGCTGGCCTGGTCCAACGCCGAGACGCTGTGGGACGGGCGTCGCCGCTACGTGTACATCCAGCGCAGCGCCGACGACCGGATCGTGATCGGAGGCCGCGGCGTGCCCTACCGGTGGGGCTCGCGCACGGACGCCGAGGGGCCGCCGCCCGAGCCGACCCCCCGGGAGCTGCGCTCCCGCCTCGTCGAGCTGTTCCCACCGCTGCACGACGTGCGCATCGACGGCGCCTGGTACGGCGTGCTCGGAGCCCCCCGGCAGTGGGCCCCGGCCGTCGGCGTCGACCGGGCGACCGGGCTGGCATGGGCGGGCGGCTACGTCGGCCAGGGGGTGGCCGCCGCAAACCTTGCCGGCCGGACCCTCGCCGACCTCCTCCTCGAGGACGAGACCGAGCTGACCGGGCTGCCCTGGGTGGGCCCCATGGGGCGGCCGTGGCCGCCCGAACCGCTGCGCTTCACCGCCGTGCGCGGCGTCAACGCCATGATGCGCGTCGCCGACCGGCGGGAGCTGCGCACCAACCGCACGTCCACCGTCGGCCGCCTGGCCCACCTGATCTCCGGGAGGTAGGCGCTGAGCGGGCAGGTGCCGTCACCCGGCGGGCGGTCCCCGGCGCCGGCCGGGCGGTCGGTACGATCGGCAGGGTGGACGCCGCCATCGGGCCGGCGGTGCGGCTCGGGTCGTGCCTGGTGCGGGCGGGCTCCTGCTCGTGGGCGGACCGCAGCCTCGTGCGCGACGGCGGGTTCTACCCTCGCAGGACGATGACGGCCCGGGAACGCCTGGCCTTCTACGCCCAGCAGTTCTCCGTGGCCGAGGTGGCGACGACCTTCCGGTTCCCGCCCACGGCACAACTCTGCGAGCAGTGGGTGGAGCGCACGCCGCCCGGCTTCGCCCTCGACATCCGGGCGTGGTCCCTGCTCACCGGCTGCCCCACCCTCCCCGACTCGCTGTGGCCCGACCTGCAGGCCGCCGTCCCGCCGGAGCGGCGCGACCGCCGCCGGCTGTACGCCCAGCACCTGCCTGACGACGCGCTCGAGGAGTGCTGGGCCCGCTTCCGCCACGCCCTGCAGCCCCTCGTCGACGCCGGCCGCCTCGGCGTCGTGGTGCTGCGCTACCCGTCGTGGTGGGGACCGCGACCGGAGACCTGGGCCGAGCTCGACGCCCTCGCCGGCCGGCTGCCCGGTGTGCGCCTCGCCGTGGAGCTGCCCGAGGACCGCTGGCTCGCTGACGACCCCGGCGCCACGCTCGAGTGGCTGGAGCGCCGCGGCCTCGGCTTCGTCTGCGTGGACGGCCCGGCGTGCGCCGAGGGGACCCGCCCCGTGGTGGCGGCCACCGCCGACGTCGCCGTGGTCCGCTTCCTCGGCCGGCGCCAGGTGGAGGGCGAGCCGTGGACCTGGCCGTACCGCTACACCGAGGGCGAGCTGGCCGGGTGGGTCCCCGCCGTGCAGGAGCTGGCCGGCTCCGGCTCGGAGGTGCACCTGCTCCTCGACAACTGCCACCGGGGCGACGCCGTGGACAACGCCCGGGCACTGATGGACCTCGTCCGCTCTGCCCGCCCGGCGGCGTGAGGCGGGGCGCGCTCAGCAGACCGAGGCGTGCACCGGGGAGGCGTGATGGCACACCATGGCCCACGCCCCGGAGGAGCGCACGAAGATGTTGAGCGTCGCGACCGTGACCCCGCCCTGCTCCCCGAGGAGGTTCTCGTCGAGCGACAGCCAGGCGACGTCGCCGGCGACGACCGTGTGCTGCCTCGTGAGGAGGAACTGAGTGTGCACCGGCTGCTGGAACAGTGCGAAGAAAGACGCCCCCACCTGGCTCCACCCCCGTAGGGTCGCCCAGCCCGGATGGGTGCACACGGCCCGGTCCGATCGCTCCCACAGCGCCGACATGGCGTCCAGGTCCGCCGCCTCGAACGCCTCGTAATAGCGGCGGTTGGCGTCGGCGACGGCGGCTTCGTGCATCCCGCCAAACCGTAGTGTTGCCGCTCGGCGCCGGCGCACCGCTACGGTCCTTCGGTGCGCGATCACTGGACTGCCGGGCCGCTCGTCGCCGGCGACGGCGGCATCGAGGTGGCCACATGGGACCTCGGCGGAGACGGGCCGCCGCTCTTGCTGGCCCACGGCACCGGCTTCCACGCCAAGGTGTGGCTGCCCGCCGCCGGGCCGCTGCGGCCCCGCTTCCACGTCTGGGCCGTCGACCAGCGCGGCCACGGATCCTCGGGGCACGCCCCCGACGGCGACTACAGCGACTGGGACCGCTTCGCCCTCGACCTGCTCGCCGTCGCCGACGCCATCGGCGGCGGCCAGCCCCTCTACGGCGCCGGCCACTCCCTCGGGGGGGGCGTCCTGCTGCGCTGCGAACAGCTGCGCCCCGGCACGTTCGGAGCGCTGTACTGCTACGAGCCGGCCGTGGTCCCGAAGGGCTACGAGGCCGCCGACGACGGCTCCGGGCTGAGCGAGCTCGCCAGGAAGCGCCGGGCCTGCTTCGCTTCCCGGGAGGACGCGCTGGCCAACTACGCAGGCAAGCCGCCATTCGCCGCCTTCGACCGGGAAGTGTTGGAGGGCTACGTCGCCCACGGGTTCGTCGACGAGCCCGACGGGTCCGTCCGGTTGGCATGCCGGCCGGAGGAGGAGGCGTCGGTTTTCGGCGGTGCCGCTGCATCCCGGGCGTGGGACGAGCTCGACCGCGTCGCACCTCCGGTGACCGTCGGGAGGGGCCGGGATCTGACCGGGGCCGGCGCCGTCGCATCGGCAGTCGCCGACCGGCTGCCCGACGCACGACTCGAGATCCACGGGGACCTGGACCACTTCGGGCCGATGGTCGCGCCCGCCAGGATCGGCGCTGCGATCGCCGCCGCCCTCGACGCCGCCCGGGTCGGCGGGTGACCGGGCTCCCCCTCACCGTCAGTGCGGCTCGTTAGCCTTGCATGCGATGACCCTGCCGTTGCCGACATCGCTGTCCCCCACCAAGGTCAACACCTTCAAGGACTGCGCCCTCGCCTTCCGGCTGGCCAACATCGACCGCCTCCCCGAGGCCCCCTCGCCGGCGGCGGCCAAGGGCACGGTCGTGCACCGGGCGCTGCAACTGCTCTTCCAGGAGGAGCCTCCCGCTCACCGGACGGTTGACGCCGCCCTGGCCAAGCTGGAGCGGGCCGCGCTGGAAGTGCTCGACGGCCCGGAGTACGCCGGCATGACCCTCGGCGAGGAGGAGCGCGCCGGCTTCCTCGCCGACGCCGCCACCCTCGTCCGCAACGACTTCGAGCTCGAGGACCCGCGGGCGGTGCGCGCCATCGGCACCGAGCTGCGCCTCGAGGTCCGGCTCGGCTCACTCCGGCTGAGGGGGATCATCGACCGGCTGGACCTCGACGTCGACGGACGCCTGGTGGTGACGGACTACAAGACCGGGCGTGCCCCTTCGGAGGGCTACGAGCAGTCCCGGCTCGTCGGCGTGCACTTCTACGCGTTGCTCTGCGAGGGGATGCTCGGCGTGAGGCCGGCACGCATCCAGCTACTGCACCTCCGCGAGCCGATCGCCATCAGCACCGTCCCCGACGACCAGTCGCTGCGGGGACTCCGCCAGCAGACGGCGGCGGTGTGGGCAGCGGTCGAGCGGGCCTGCGACGAGGAGGACTTCCGGCCCCGGCCCGGCCGGCTCTGCGAGTGGTGCGGGTTCCATGCGTTCTGCCCCTCGGTGGGCGGGGATCTGTCGGCGCTGCCGACCCGGCCGGCGGCCGGGGATCGCTCGGCGCTGCCGAGCAGTCCGGCGGTGGCGGCCGGGGCGCCGGCGTGAGCACCATCCGCCTGTTGCCCCCGGGACCGGCCCGGGCGGTCAGCGCCTTCGACCAGTTTGCCGACGACCTCATAGCCAGGCGGCTGCGGGGCAAGCGGTCGGTCGACGCCGTCATGTACGCGGCGAGCGCCCTCGGTGACCACGGGGTGCTGTGGATGCTCCTCGCAGCGGGGCAGGCGGCACGCCTGCGGGACCAGGAGTGGCGCCGCCCCCTCCTGCGGGCGCTCGTCGGCCTCGGTGTCGAGTCGGCGCTCGTCAACGGCCCGGTGAAGTGGGTGTTCCGCCGTGCCCGCCCGAGCTACGAGGGTCCCCGCCCGCTGTACCTCCGGATGCCGCGCAGCAGCAGCTTTCCGAGCGGCCACGCCAGCGCCGCCTTCTTCGGAGCCGCCCTGCTCCGCGACGGGGACTCACTCTGGCCGCTGTACTACGCCGTCGCCGTCGTCGTGGCCCTGAGCCGCGTCCACGTGCGCATCCATCACGCCTCCGACATCGTGGCCGGTGCTCTGCTCGGTGCCGCCCTCGGCGAGATCGCCCGGTCGCTGGTGCCCCTCGAGGCGCCGGCGCCGGCCGCCGGCTGACCACCAGCCGCCGCGCCGGCCCAGCCACCGTCTGGTGGAGGGATGGAATCCCTTACCCCGGCGCGTCGTTGTGTTGCACATGGACATGTCATTTGCCGTCACCTGGGACTACCGGTGCCCCTTCGCCCGCAACGCCCACGACCATCTCGTCACCGCCCTCCGGGCGGGCGGCCCGTGGGAGGTGCAGTTCCTGGCCTTCTCCCTCGACCAGCCGCACGTGGAGGACGGTCAGCCGTCGGTCTTCGACGAGCCGGACCGCTACCCGGGGCTGGTCGCCAACGAGGCAGGCATCGTCGTGCGCGACCGGATGCCGGACAAGTTCCTCGATGTACATCAGGCCCTGTTCGACGCGCGCCACCGCGACGCCGCGGACCTGCGCGACCGCTCCGTGATCGCCAAGGCCATCGAGGGCGCAGGGGTGGACGCGGCTGAGGTGTTCGCCGAGATCGACGACGGCTGGC
>JAJZJY010000256.1 GCA_021809885.1 Actinomycetes bacterium | reverse complement strand
GGGTGGACTCTAAGACCCCGCGAGGGGTATGTCAATCAATGCAGAATCGGACTCTAACCTGACGCCCTTCGCGTACGGTTCCTGACGTCCAGTTGGGCTACACCCCAACCTGACGGTGGACTGGGATCTCTTCTCGGCAAAACACGTACCGGTGAGGCTCTCGGCAAGGGGACCCCACAGTGTGCCGCTGGGCGCCGCGCCGACGTGAGTCAGGACGAGCCGAGCGAACCGAGGATCAGGATCGCAGCAGTCACCAGCAGCGCTGCGCCAGCCAAGGCTCCGGCGCGTCCTTGCCCGGACGCGTGCTGGAGATCACCGGCGAGGCGAACGGCACCGATCAGGAGCTGCGCCTCGGGGGGAAGGAGCCCGAGGGTAGCGATGACGGCGGTGATGAGCTCTCCGTCTGGGCTGCGTAGCCAGTCGGCGAGGCCAACGGCGAGGAAGTCGACGTCTTGCGCCAACTCCCTAGCGACTTCATCAGCGCTCCTGCGCCGCAGCGAGCGAACCCACGGGAGGGTGTTGGAAGGTCCGTCTGTGGTCCAAGCCCAGTCGGGGTGGGTGGGCAACCATCGGGCCAGGTAGAGCTGAAGCCGCTGGGCGTGGGGATCGTCTCTCCGATCGGGCGGGAGTGGCCTGAGGTGGTAGGGGATCATGGGGAACATGGTGCGCCCCCTCGGTCGTGAGTGGCTGAACTCGACGTCTGGCCGCGGCGCTGTTGGACGCGTGCCGAGGCGATCACAGCCTTGTAGTTTACTTGATGATGTCTGGAAGCCGACGGTCGTGAGGTTGATCGACAGCGTTGACCACACTGCGATGGGGTTGTGCTGTAGGGGGGCGGGGTCGGTAACGGCGAGGGAAGGTGGCACGTGATGGCCGAGCCGAGGGCGTTCGTCAGCTTCGACTTCGACCACAACGAGAAGCAAAAGAACCTCTTCGCCGGGCAAGCCAAGTCGGACTCGCCGACGCCTTTCACGGTGCAGGACTGGTCGAGCAAGAGCAGGTTGCCGCAGGCCATCTGGGAGGCGGAGATCAGGAAGAAGCTGGCTCGGACCAACATGTGCATCGTCTTGGTGGGAAGGACGATGGCCAGCGCAGCTGGCGTCGCGAAGGAGATCGCCATGGCCGGGGGACAGGACGTCCCGGTCTTCGGGGTGTATGTCGACGGGGCGACGGCCGCAAGCAGGCTGCCTGCAGGCTTGGCGCGGAGTCGGACCGTCCCCTGGGAGTGGAAGAGGGTGGCGGCGATGGTCGACAAGTGCATGACGGAGGGCAAGAACAGGCGGGTTGGGGGAGGCACCGGGTGCCTGTGGTCGCTTCTTACCTTCGGACTCCTGCCGGCCAGATGACCCGCACGTCACAGCCGCGCTGGTGGGCGTAGGCGACGACATCGGCGGTGCCGCCGAACCCGCGTGCGGGCTGGCCGTCCCAGACGGCGAGCAGCTGGTCGCACAGGTCGACGATGCGCCGGCCGGCGGCGTAGAAGGCGGCCTCGGTGGGCTCGTCGTACGGCAGGATCTCGATCGTCTCGGCTACTTCCAGTAGCTCGCGGTACCGGTCCCGATCTGCGCCGTGGAGGGTCGCTTCGTAGCGCTGGCAGGGCAGGACGACGTGAAGGGTGCCGCCTGCTGTGATCACCTCGCCGGCGAAGAGCTGGTCGGCGCCGGCGGCGAGCGAACTCATCGCGATCACCCCGGGCCCGGCTTGTGCGATCGCCCGGCGCAGGCCGTCTAGGACCGAGCCGAGCGCGACGGCGGGTAGGACCTGGTGGCCGGTGACGCCCAACCGGGTGCCATGACGGGGCGGCACAAGCGGGCTCATAGTCGGTTCTGAGCAGCCATCTGGCGGTAGTGCCGGCCGAGGGGGGTTAGGCGGCAGGCGGTGGACTCCATGGCCGCGAAGTACAGGTGCTCGGCCTCGACGGGCTCGACGAGCTTGGCGGCCCGGCAGTGCTGGAGAACGGCGAAGTCAGCTTCGTGGGGGTCGCCGCGTGGCTCGGCGGTCGGCTCGTAGGACGGATCGAGGTGCAGCTCGGCGCCGGGGTCGGTGAACAGCTGGGGGAGGCGGCGCAGGTCGTCCAGTGGCACGGCCGGGGCGCACTGACGCAGATCGTGGAGCCGGTCGATGTTGGCCTTGAGTGTGGGGCGTTGCTCCCAGGCCCCGAAGGACTCGGTGAGGTAGGCATACAGCCCGGCGACGGTAACCCTGCCGAGAACGTCGGCGGCTCCGCCGTCGAGGGCGCCGCCGAGGTAGGTGGAGAACAGGCCCCGGCCTTCTGCCGTCTCGGCCGAGGGCTGGTCAGCGCGGCTGGCTGTGAGCATGGACAGGCCGGGCCGGAGGATGGCCGCGGCGCTGCCGAGTTGGGGGAGGCCGCCGGCGCCACCGGAGAAGCAGCAGTCGAGGATGACGAGGACCTCCCCGACCTGGCTGCTGTGCACCTGCGTGAGCAGCTCCGAGAGCTTGATCCCTGGGGACTGTCTGGTGCCGTCGCTGGTAACGAGGGTGACGTCGCTGTTCTCGGGGGCGGCGCCGTGGCCGGCGAAGTAGAACAGGGCGACATCCGCGCCCGGGGCCAGCAGCCCGTCGATGGCGCTGAGCAGTTGGTCTCGGAGGATCTGCCCGGAGGCGCTGGTGCGGGCCTGGCAGTCGAAGTTGACGCTGGCGTCCTCGTGGCGGGCGAGGAGGGGGGTGAGGGCCGCGACGTCGTTGACGCAGCCGCCGAGGGACGGGAAGTTCTCGTATTCGTCGATGCCGACGAGCAGGGCCCGCTTCACGATCTACCGCCTACTGTGGCGCTACCAGCTGTTGCAGGCGTGGACTGGCGGACCTGCCAGTCCCTGATGAGGGCTTGGAGTTCACGGCCGGTCGTCCTCCGTAGCGTTCGGAGCTGGTCGTCGTCGAGCGCCTGCTGGTCGTTGGTGTCGATGAGTGAGGGGGCGGCCACCTTGGTCACATCGAGGCCGAGCTGTTGGGCGAAGGCAGTGGCGTAGGCCCAGCCGGAGTAGGTGTCGCGACGCAACTCCAACCAGGCCATGCCGGGCTCTTTGCGCTCGTCCCGAACGGCCGCGGCGGCGCACTCGGCGGAGATCATCCGGTGCGCGAGATCGGTGAAGCGCCGGCGGATGTCGTTTTCGTAGCCTCCCTCGAGGAGCTCGTCGACTGCCTCGGAACGGACCTGGCGGCGTCGCTGTTCCGCACGTGCGAGCTGGCCGGCCAGGGATTCGGCGTCGCCCGAGGCGGCTGCGGCGCCGAGCTCGTCGATCTCTGCTACGCGGCCAATGGGGACGGGCGGGCTGCGGTCGGCGCGCACGGCGGCCTGGGTAGTCCCACCGGCGCTGGCGATGACCAGGGCAGCCCCGGGGAGGACCGGCCGGCACGCCAGGCGCTCGAGCTGGTCGTCGAGGACCGGGTGGCCGTAGGTGGCGAGCGAAGCCCACGACTCGGGGTCTCTGGAAGCCCGGTTCGGGTCCCAGGTCGCCGGGCGGCCAGGACGGTCGACGACGATTCCGAACCGCTCGCCAGCGAGCGTCCGCAGGTCGTCCAGGTCGACCGGTGCCGGCAGGTAGGCGGGCTCGGGCATGGGATCCTCGTCGGCCAGCTCCAAGCCCGACTGGTCGAGCTGTTCGAGCTGGCCGAGCAACTCGTCGACCTGGCGGTGCTCGACCTTTGTCCGCTCGGAGCGGGGCGTGCGGAAGATCGCTCGCAACGCCCTTTCCGTGGCTCCAAGGATCGGCTGCAGGGCCCCCACCATGCCGCTGAAGAGGTCGATGCGCCGGCCGAGGGCGGCGTACACCCTCTCCTCGACGGTCCCGGTGACGAAGTAGTTGCGCACCTCGACAACCTCGCGGGCCTGGCCGAGCCGGTCGATGCGACCGATGCGTTGCTCGACTCGCATCGGGTTCCATGGCATGTCGAAGTTCACCAGGAAGCTTGCGGCTTGCAGGTTGAGGCCCTCGCTTGCCGCGTCGGTGGCCAGGATGACGCTGACCCGGCGGGCCTGGAGGGCCTCGACCAGCTCCATCTTCGACACCGACGTCCAGCCCTCGTCGGTTTGGAACTGATGGCCTCCCTCGCCGGTGAAGGTGGCCAGCTGGGCGCCGTAGACACCGACCAGGCGGTCTCGCAGGCTGTTCAGGGTGTCGGTGAACTGGGTGAAGATGATGACCGCCTGGCCGGAGGCCCTTGCCTCGTCGAGATCGACTCGTAGACGGTCGAACTTGGAGTCGGCCACGTTGGCCACCCGGCGCAGGTAACCCTCGATCTGGGCGCGGTCGGCCTGGCTGAGCGCCGGTCCGTCCTCCCAGCTGCTGTCCTCCTCTAGGTCCTCCTCGGCGTCTTCGAGCTCGTCGTCGTCTGGTTCAGGCGTCGTCCCGTTCAGGCGCCGGCGCAGGCTTCGATCGATCGCGGCCCAAGACGAGGTGAGTCGGCGGCGGTAGACGGTCTGGAGGAACCCGCTGCGCCGGGTGCCTTGCGCTTGGGCGAGACGCTCGATCAGGTCGTCCAGGTCGGCATACAGGTCGGCTTCGCTGCCATGGAAGGCGACGGCGACGGCGCTGACCCGGCGGGTCGGCAGGCGCTGGTCGAGGCGCCCCTGCTCGTGATAGCGGCGCAGGGTCGCCCGGGTGTGGCGGGTGAGGTGCTGGCCGGTCGGGCCTAGCTGGCGGATCCAGGTGCGCAGCTCACCCCTGCCTCGGGGGCCAAGCTCGTCTGCCAGCGTGGCTGGATCCGCTCCCGGCGTGGCGAAGCGCTCGACGCGGGCGCGCCCGAGTGGGCCGATGCGGGTCTCGATGCCATCTAAGACGGCTTGCTCTGCAGGACCGGCAGGAAGACGGGGAGTGGCGGCCAGGCTGTGGGCGAGCCACGGCCAGTCGATCTTGTCGTCGGGCTTGTCCAGCTCGGTGAAGAACCGCAGGAAGGCTGCCTGGTTGGCCAGGGCGCCGCGCAGCCCGACGTGGCGGAGCAGGTCGACCAGCTCGACGGGGTGTACTTGCATCGGCGTCGCGGTGAGCAGCCACAGCGCCCGGGCTGCCCGGGTGGCGGTGAGCTCGTCGAGCAGGGCGAGCAGCCGGACGGGCCGGTAACGGGACAGGTCCAAGAAGTCCCTCCGGCGAGCGTGGTGGGCCTCGTCGAGGATCACCAGGTCCCATGGTCCAGCGTCGAGCAGCCGGCGGCGCTGCTCGGGCCGGCGTGCCAGGTGGCTGGAGGCGATCAACAGGGGCCGGTCGAAGGGGTTGTCGTTGGCGCCGACCGCTTCCACGTCATCGGGGTGGGCGCCGAACAGCTGCGCCCGCTCCAAGCGCGGCACCCACAGACCGAACTTCTCGAACAGCTCGTCTTGCCATTGGCGACAGACGTTGGCGGGGGCAAGGATCACGGCGCGGCGGACCTGCCCGGAGAGGATCAGGCGTCGCAGGGCGAGCCCGGCGGAGATCGTCTTGCCCAGTCCGACCTCGTCGGCGACCAGCCAGGAGCGAGGGTAGTCATCGGCGAGGCGGGCGACGACCTGGTGCTGGTGGGGGAAGGCTCTGACCGTCGAGGTCGCCTCGGCAAGCGCCTCGGCGCCGACCAGACGAGGGGCTGCGGCCAGGTAGCGGGCCACCAGCGGGTCGTTCTCGATCGGCGTAGCCTCCTCGGGGTCCCGCAGCGGAGGAGGCTCGGAGGGGGCCAGGTTGAGCAGGGCGTCGCGAGCTGCCTCGGGTAGTGCCACCACCGTGTAGCCGGGCACCGCGCCGGCCCAGTGCACCTCGAACTTGTTCGCCCAGGCGGCGAAGTGCCCGGCTCCGGCGTCGAAGGAGCAGAACACCGAGAACGCCTCGAAGTTGTATTGCCAGGCGGCCGCCGACTCGTTCGCCGAGCCTTGGAAGGCCACTCCGTCGCCGGCGGTGTCCCAGAGCACCCCGATCTTCTCGTGGAAGCAGCCGTCCCCCGCCTGTGCCAGGGCGACGCGCACCTCCAAGCGGCCTTCCCGGGCGAGGAACGCGAGGACCTCCAGACGCCTGCGGACCACCTCGTCGTCGGGAACCAGCTCGCTGGCCAGGCGTTTGGCCAGGGAGCTGGGGATCTCCCTGGCCCCGAGGAGGGCGTCGCGGTCCTCCTCGGTCAGCTCGGCCCCGCACAGCAGCCGCATCCTGCCGCCGTGGTGCACGAATCGGGCGACGCCCCGGGCAGCCGCCGCCAGCGAGGAAGAGCGGAAGAAGCCGACCGAGCGGTCGTAGCGGGTGGCCCGGGACAGCACCGGCACGTAGAACGAGGAGAGCAGGTTGTCACCCGAGTCGTAGGCGGCCTTGAGCGACAGGTCCCGTAGCCGCGGGGCGATGTCAGGCACCGTCGAGGGCGAGGGTCAGCGCCTCGGCCGGTTCGTCGGGCGGGGCGGGGGTGTCTTCGAACAGGGCGGCCCGCATGCCCTCCAGCACCCGGGCCTCGGGCCTGGCGAAGACGCCCTTGTCCTTGGTGCGGGGGATCGCCCACAGCGCAGCGCGGAACAGGTCCCGAAAGCGCGCCTGGTCGCCGAGCCCGCTGCGGGCGAGAAACGCCCGGGCCGAGCGCAGGCCGTCCTCGTCGTAGGTGAGCATCAGGGCGTGCAGGGCGTCGAGGGCCACCGGGAAGGAGGCGGCCTGCGGATCGATCGCCCGGGCGCTGCGCCGCTGGGCGGGGCTGAGCAGGCTCACCCACCCCGAAGCGGCCCGCACCACCTTGTGGGCCTT
>JAJZJY010000255.1 GCA_021809885.1 Actinomycetes bacterium | reverse complement strand
CCGGCTGCCACCATACGACTATGGCACCGCCGGCGTGGGTGGGTGGTCCGCCGGCGTGGGGTGCGGGCGGTTCGCCGGGGGGTGGTTGTGCTCGCCGCTGGCGTGGGGGGGGGCGGTCTGCCGGCGTCGGCTCGGTGCGTTCGGGCCACTCGGGGGATTCGAGCGCCACTTTGGTCCCGAATGCACCGACCTCGAGCTCGACGCCGCGCCTCGCCGCCGGCCCCGCACGGATGGCCTGCCCGCACCGACCTCCGAAGGCGACATCGAGCCTTCCATCGACGGATCCCGCCATCGCCCGGATGCAAGGACGAGACTGGAGTGGTGACGGACGCCACCATCGCCCGGCACCGCCTGGTGGATGCCTTGGTGCGCCGGGGGGTGATCAGGAAGCGGGCGGTCGCGGAGGCCCTCGGGGCGGTGCCGAGGCACGTCTTCCTGCCGCTGGTGCCGCCGGCGGCGGCCTACGCCGACGAAGCCGTGGTCACCAAGTCCGACGCCGCTGGCCGGGCTGTCAGCTCCTGCTCTCAGCCGACGATGATCGCCACCATGCTCGGTCAGCTACGGCCCGAGCCGGGGCAGCGGGTGCTCGAGATCGGCGCCGGAACCGGATACAACGCCGCCCTCCTCCGGCACCTCGTCGGCCCAGCCGGAACGGTGGTCACCGTCGACCTCGACGCGGACATCGTCGACGCGGCTCGCCGCAACCTGGCGGCTGCCGGCGTCGATGGCGTCGAGGTCGTCCAGGCGGACGGTGCCGACGGTTGGCCGCCTGGCGCTCCGTACGACCGGATCATCCTCACCGTCGGTGCCGACGACCTGTCGCCGGCTTGGGTCTATCAGCTGGCGCCTGATGGCCGGCTGGTGGTGCCCCTCGGCTTCCGGGGGGTGCAGGCGTCGGTCGCTTTCGTCGCGCCGCCCGCCGCGGCCTCGACCGCGACGCTCGTGTCCGACTCAGCCGTCGGTTGCGGGTTCGTGCGGCTGAGGGGGTCACTGGCGGTCGAGGAGCGCGCCGTAGCGATGGACGACGCCGGCGAGGTCGTCCTCGAGGCGGCCCAGGCGTCCGCGGCGCTCGACGAGGCGTGGCTCCGCGCGGCGTTCGCCGATGTCGCCGCGACGCCGGGGACCGCGGTGGCTACAGACGTCATGGCCGCCAAGGGCGAGGCCACCGACGGCCTCGGCCTGTGGCTGGGCCTGCGGGAGCCGGCCGCGGTGACCCTCCTGGCGCGTGGTGGTGCTGCGCGCTCCCACGGCCTGCCGGCGCTCGTAAGGCGCTCCGGTCTTGCGATGACGTGCGGACTTGCCGTCAACGCCAATCTTGCGTTGCTGGACTGGCAGGGGGGCGAGCTCATCGCCCGCGGATGGGGCCCGGCCCCCAGCGCCGCGGCACTGGCCAAGCGCCTCGCTGGCGTAGCCCAAGGGTGGGACGCCGCGGGTCGCCCGCTGCTCCAGGACTTCCGTATAGCGGCATGGGTCGGCACGCCGGCGCCGGCGGGGGCTGCGGGGTTGGGGTCGCTGGCAGCGGACGCGCCGGCGGAGCCCGGTGAGGATGTGCTGCGCGTTGCTCTCGGTCATGCGGTGCTCCACCTCCTGCGCAACAGGTGAGTCGAGCCGGGGTGACCGCTGGGCGGCCCACGTCGGTGCTGCTCTGGCTCGAGGCGTTCCCCGGGTGTTCCTGGTCCATCTGCTGTCCTCGCACTGGCCGGTGGCAACCTTGGTGACCCGGAGCCGCACGACTCTTGGGTGGCGTCGCCGCCGGTTCAGCGAGCTCGGTCCCACCCGAGGCTCGCCGTACAGTTGCACGCCCTCCTGTCGACGCAGCGGCCGGAGGCTCCATACCGCCATCTCGGCGACCTTGCCCTACGCCTTCGGGACGTCCTCCCGACCACCTACCCGACTTCACCGACGCCAACGGTGACAGACTCCTGTGCCTCCTCGGCCTTGCAAGCCCCAGCTCTGACTGTTCACCGACATCGCTGTCTCCACGGGCCGTCGGCGACTGGTCGGCAGAGAGGTTGCTGTGGAAGCGCCGTACTGGTAGCAAGCGTCCATGTCTGTAGAGCGCAGTGAGCGGTTCTACCGGGAGCGCAGCTTGTGGTTGGCGGGCCTCCCTGGCGCTGTCACGGCTCGGGCATCGCTCGGTGGCGACGCCGCCTATGACGTGGCGGTAGTCGGTGCCGGGTTCACCGGCCTGTGGTCGGCGTACTACCTGAAGCGCTCTCAGCCTGATCTGCGGGTGGTCGTGCTCGAACGTGAGATTGCTGGCTTCGGCCCGTCCGGACGCAACGGTGGGTGGGTCTCCGGCGGGATCGCCGGCAGCTGGCGCGTCTACGCCGAGCGCGCCGGCGCCGGCGCGACGCTGAGGGCGGAGCGGGCGACGTGGGATGCGGTAGACGAGGTCGGAGCAGTGGCGGCGGCGGAGGGAATCGAATGCGGCTACCGAAAGGCCGGGACCATCGCCGTCGCCACCAGCGGCCCGCAGGTGGCCCGCCTCACAGCCGACGTCGAGATGGCGAGGAGCCGGGGCGTCGGATCGGCGGACCTGAGGGTTCTCGACCCGACGGAGCGCGAGGGCCTCGTCCACGTCCACGGAGCCCGGTACGCTACCTACTCACCCCACTGTGCCCGCATCGACCCAGCCAGGATGGTGCGGGGACTGGCCGACGCCTGCGAGCGCCTCGGTGTCGTCATCCACGAGCAGACCCCGGTCCACCAAGTCTCACGCGGCCGACTCCGCTGTGCCGGCGGCACGGTGAGCGCCGCCCACGTCCTTGTGACGACGGAGTCCTACACGGTGCAGCAACCCGGCCAACGGCTGCGCTTCCTCCCCCTCTACAGCCTTATGATCGCCACTGAACCCCTTCCTGAACGGATCTGGGAGCAACTCGGGTGGCGCGACGGCCTGACGATCCGTGACCGGAGGCACCTGTTCTTCTATGCCCAGCGCACAACCGACGATCGGATCGCCATCGGCGGGCGCGGCGCCCCCTACCGCCTGAACAAGCCGATCGACGAGGCCTGCGAGCGCAACCTGCAGGTACGGGCGCGACTCGAAGCGACCGTCCGAAGGGAGTTCCCAGCGGCCGCCGACGCCGTGATCACCCACCACTGGGGAGGGCCGCTCGCAGTGCCCCGGGACTGGTCGATGGGTGTCTCCTACGACCGCGTGACCGGCATGGGATGGGCGGCGGGCTACTCGGGACACGGCGTCGTCGCCGCCAACATCTCCGGACGTACCCTCGCCGACCTCGTCCTGGGCCGCGACAGCGACCTCGTGACCCTGCCATGGGTCGGCCACCGGGCCCGGAACTGGGAACCCGAACCCCTGCGGTACATGGCATCGACCGCGATCGTGAAGATGCTCGCGTCCTGTGACCGTTACGAGGATCGCACCGATCGCGTGGCGCGCCGGCAGCGTCTGCTCGCTCCGGTGATGCCACCGGTGTGAGAGGGTCCCCGCTGCCGGGGCGGCCTCGCGGCCTGAGTCGGGTCGCCACCGGCGTAGGTGGTCCGCGTCGCTACGACGGGCTCCTTGCCCGAGACGCGCGGAGAGGGGCCACTCGTCCTGCGGGAGCCCGCACCATGATGCGACGGATCACCCGTCGCTGACCGACGCAGCGTGCATGCCGGGGACAGGCGGAAGGTGTTTCCGAGGCCTCGTGCCTCGTACCAGTAGCGGCGGATCTGTGCAGCTGCGCCAGTCGAGGTGGAACGGCACCGCGCCAAGGCGCCGTCACGCCGGCTTGCGGAGGGGGTGTCATGGTCTTCTTCGACCAGGCCGCCGGCAGCCAGGGTGTGAAGATGTGAGCCGGCGCCTGCCGGGCGATCAGCGGTCGCGAGGCGGGTTGGAGAGGGTGAGCTTCGACAACGCCAGGCGTTGGTGCCCCTCGGTGTCGAAGTTGTCTTCGGTCAACCAGCGGTCGTAGGCGACAGCGAGGCGAGGCCACTCGACATCAGTGATCGAGAACCACGCCGTGTCGCGGTTGCGGCCCTTGACCACGACGGCCTGGCGGAAGGTGCCCTCGTAAACGAACCCAAGTCGCTCTGCCGCCCGCCGGGAGGCAGCATTGAGGGAGTCGCACTTCCACTCATAGCGGCGGTAGCCCAACTCCTCGAAGACCAAGCGCATCATGAGTGCCATGGCCTCGGTGGCAGCTCTGGTGGCCTGCAGGGCCGGGCTGTAGGCCAGGTGGCCGACTTCGATGGTCCCGTTCTCTCGGTCGATCCGCTGCAAGGCGGCCACCCCGACCGCTCGACCCTTGCCCTCGACGATGGCGAGGAACATGGGATCGTCGCGCCCGACGACCTGCTCCAGCCAGGCGCAGTAGCACTCCGGACTCTCGAAGGGCCCATACGGCAGGTATGTCCACATCCGCCCCCGCTCGTCCGCGCTGTTGGCGCGGTACAGATCATCGGCGTGGTGGGCCGCGTCCAGTGGCTCCAGGCGGCACCAGCGACCCTCTATAGGGCGAGCAATCGGTCGGGGACGAGGGATCCACCGGGGCACGAGGCGCCCGATCGGCTGGCCGAGATGGTTGATGTCGCTCTGCTCCGTTGTCACGGATCGAATGCTGCCATGCCCAAGAGTGTCCCAACCCAGCCCTTCGACGGTGCGCGCGAAGAAGCGTGGTGGACCGAGGATCTCCTCGGCGAGCTCGCCCCGCACGTGGGTGGAGCGCGGAGCCCGCACCCGGGAGGCGGCGGAGCGGCTTGCCCACGACATTCGGAGCGGGTTCGTTGGCCAGGACGTGCAGCGGGCAGAGTACGAGTACCTCGTCGCCTCGAGGCCGGGCCGGACACCGATGACCACGTATACCAGGATGGACCTCCGCGGCCCATCACCAGAACGAGGTGGCCGTCGGCGCGGCCGCGGCGATGTCGGGCCGGCTTGTCACCGGCGGGTACACCGCCGTCTACGACGGGGTAAGCGGCCCTAGGTTCCGCGGCACCTTCGGTACCGCCACCGGGCTCCCTTCTCCGGGCCATCCAGAGGTGCTCCCTACGTTCCAGTTGACGATCCTTGCTTGTGCGATGGACGTCGCTGCGAGGTCAGCAGTTCACCACAGGAACCGCCGGGTCGAGAAGCCGGAGGTCCGCCCCGTGGGGTGTGCGACAGTGTAGGTAGCGGGGTCAGGCCACGCTCGTCTGAGTGGGAGGCCGCTTCCAGATTGTCCTCCGACCGCCCGCTGGCGTCCTTGCAGCGCAGGGTGACGATGCCAGTAGCGCCCCACACTGCTCCAGCGCATGCCGGAGAGTTTGAGGGCTCTGGCCGATCACGGCCTTGTAGCCGGCCTCGACCGCGCCGGACCCGACGAAGTGGCCCGCGCCGCGAAACGTCTTGTATCGCATTCGGCACGCGTTGGTCTGAAAATAGCCCAGTGTCGTGTCGAGATCGCCGGCCTTGGCGGCGGGCACGTCGAATGCTCTTCCTGCGGCGAGGATCGCCGGGATGTCGCCCGCATCGAGCTCGTCTTTACGGTCGACGAGCCAGGCGGCCCGGTCCTCGCCGAGCACGGGGGCGAGCAGCTTTGCGAGGCAGCCGAGGTGCTCTCTCGCGTGAAAGAGATCGACGATGTGGGTCGCTCCGGGGAAGTGTTCCTTCTCGAGGTTCCAGATCCACACCGCGCCTCGCCGAGCGCGACCAGTTCCTTGGCTCTCGCTGAGCCTCGTCGGCGGGCCTCTGCGTCGATGAGGGTGGCAAAGTGCTCGACGGGCTCCAAGGTGGCCACGTAGCTCGAGGAGTCCAGGTCCCGGACCGGGAAGCCCTCCTCGTCCAGGGCCGTCTGGGTGAGGACCACACCGAGCTTGACCTCCCGGGTGGGGCCCGCCCGTCGGGGTCCTTGCCCTGTCGGCCCGCAGTGTCTGCGGGCACTGCGGGTATCCCGGTGCCATCGACAGCGACGTACAGCTTGGCGATCCGGGTCACCGGACCGAGTGGCACCACCTCCCCGACGACGACCGCGGCCGCGTGGGTGTCGATGACCGCTGCTATTGCCTTGCCGTCGGCTTCCGCGCAGCGCTCCACCCTCTTCGCGGAGAGCTCCACCCCAGCCAGCTCGGCCAGCAGATCACGGCCCTTCTTGAACGGAACGGCGGCACCTACCCGGCCCACCATCGCCGCGAGTCCCGGAGCGAGCGAGGCGCTGGCGAGGCCCAGCTGCTCGTCTCTTGGAACCACACCGTGGCCGCAATCCGCGCAGTGGTACTACGCCTGGCTCAGCTCGATCGGCCCGAGCACGGTCACGATGGTCTTTCCTCGGTAGGAGACGAACTCCGCGAGATGACCTGACCCGCAGTCGATCCGAGGACCACGATGGCCGGTCCCCATGGCGAGCAGGTCTTCGAGCAGTGAGGCACCCAGGTTGGTCATCGCGGTGCGGATGGCCAGTTCTACCGTGGCCAGCCCATCGCCCGGCGATCCGGTGAGGGTGGCTGTCGTAAGGGCCGCGAGGCGCTCTACCTCCGACGCGAACCGCGCTTGGAGGTCACCGAAGAGCCCCCATTTTCGGAGCCTTTCCCGGCCATCGGCCAGGGGCACCTGGTCGACCGGAGGCGAAACCGGTCTGTCCTGACAGATCGCCTCGTTCACCTCGACGATCTGCTCGACTTGGGTCAAGAATCGTTTGGGTGCGGCTCCCGTAGAGGGACCTCAGGTTGGGCCCGGGATCACCCCGTCGGCGTAGCGGGGGGTTGAGTCCCATCGCGTGGTGTA
>JAJZJY010000004.1 GCA_021809885.1 Actinomycetes bacterium | reverse complement strand
AACCTGGTGCCGTTCAATCTTGAGCCTGCCTTATGACAGGACCGAGGCGGAGGTTACCACCATATTCCACAGGGACCGGGACAACCTCCCGCTCACGCTTCGACTCCTTTGAGGATCTGCTCATCGACCGTCACGTGTGCTGCGAGCAGAAACTGCGCGTAGGTCTTCCCCTGGGCGTCGAAACGCACGGACAGCGTCCCACCCCCTCCGAGCGCTTCGTGCAGGAGGAAGTTCACACTGAGGAGGTTTGGCAGCTCGTACCGCTCGACGGTCCCCTCGCACAGCTCGCGAAAATAGTGCTTCACGAAGTCCGTCGTCAGGTTCTCCACCATCCAGCCGTACACGCCGATCGTCCGAGCAATGACCCCCACATTCGCCGTGTTCCCCTTGTCTCCCGACCGTGCCAGGCAGAGCCGACCGAGCGGAACGGTCACCTGGCGTCCCGCCGATGGCACCACTGACTCAAGACGCACAGGCGTGAACGCCGCGCTCACTGTCTCCGACGGTGCCGCCGACGAGACCGGTTCCTCAGTGTCTCCAACGCGCACGCTAATCCTTACCCGGTCCCGTGAGATAAGTGCAGGCCAGTACCCGACCACGTCCGACGCGCGCGGCCGCCCCTGATCGGCCGCAGGAGTGATGCCGGGAACGGACCCGAGAAGGCCCGCTACGACGAACGGTCCGAACCGCGTATCGAGCTTCTCCTTGTCGGAATCCCTGGCGCCAACCTGAACAAGCACCTCGCTCGGCTCATGTTCGCTCAGCGGCGGATGGGAGGCGTTCCATCCGATGAACTGCGTCACCGCCTCCTCATACAGATCCCGCCCCCCAACCATGTTCCAGAAGATCTCGACGACCTTCTCCGCCTTCGCGAGGCTTTCCGGACCTGAGACCAGGATCCGGCCAAAGATCCGGTACCCGTGAGCGAAGCTGACCGACACCTTCAGTTTCTCCGGTGCTGGGTCTCCCCGCACCGCGCTCACCCGGACGCGATCAGGGCCCTCCTGTTCCAGAACAAGCGAATCGAAATGCGCAACACAATCCGGGGCTACGTAACTTGGCGTCCCCATCTCGTAGAGCAGTTGCTCCCCAACCGTATGCGTGTTGACGACCCCGCCCGTACCAGGATGCTTCGTCACCACGAACGTGCCATCCGGGTACGCCTCGATGAGCGGATAGCCAAGGTTCGCGAAGCTCGGAACGGAGCGCCAATCCGTGAAGTTGCCACCGCTGGCCTGAGCGCCACACTCGATGATGTGACCCGCGACGATCCCCGCAGCCAGGCGGTCCCACTCGTCCTCTCTCCAGCCGAACTCATGCATCATGGGCCCTAGCGTGAGCGCCGTGTCCGTCACACGACCGGCAATGACAACATTCGCGCCCATCTCCAGGGCCTTGGCCACCGGCGCTGCCCCCACGTAAACGTTGGCACTCAGCACACGATTACGGATGTCGCACAGCGGTCCACCCGTGTCCATATTGGCAAGCGTCTCCCCGCCTTCCAAGATCGCGTCCAGGTCACCATAGATGTCGTCACCCATGATCACCCCGACATTCAGCTGATCGGCCACCCCTTGCTGCCTGGCCAACTCCTCGACCGCAGCTCGGCAGGCCATCGGGTTAACCCCGCCGGCGTTGGTCACGATCTTTATGCCCCGCTCCATGCAGGACGGCAGCACCTTCCTCAGCTGCACGAGGAAATCGTCGGCAAATCCTCCTTCCGGCTTCCGCTGGCGTTGTTTCTGCAAAATCGCCATCGTGACCTCCGCCAGGTAGTCCATCACCAAGTAGTCAATGGGGCCACCCTCGACCTGGCGCTTTCCAACCCCTGGGTCGTCACCCCAGAAACCCCCTGCGTTGGCGATCACGACCTTCCTCGCTGCCATTACCTCTCCTCCGTTCGCGCTGGCGGCTCAATGGCCGGCGCGCGACGCGACTGCTCCATCGCCTGCGCCTCACGCATCAGACCCCAGGTCCTTTGCGATCTCCACTGCCCGGTCGACACGCACGTCACGCTCTCTCACCATCTGGGCGAGGACCGCCTCCGCAACGTCGCCAACCAACCCCGCCTGCACCACGATGTTCCGCGCGTGCAGCTCCATGTGTCCTCGCTGGACACCCTCCGTGGACAGAACCCTCAACGCTGCCATGTTCTGCGCCAAACCCACGGCTGCGGCGATCTCCGCGACCTCGGAGGCGGTCGACACTCCCATGATCTTCAGCGACAGCTGAGCCAGCGGATGAGTCTTCGTCGCACCGCCCACGATACCGATGGCCATGGGGAGCTCCAGCGTTCCGACGAGGTCCCCCGCCGCGTTGCGCTCCCAGGTGGTGAGCGATCGATAGCGCCCCGTGCGCGCCGCGTACGCATGCGCACCTGCTTCGATGGCGCGCCAGTCGTTGCCCGTCGCCACGACGACCGGATCGATCCCGTTCATGATCCCCTTGTTGTGGGTGGTCGCCCGGTATGGATCGCAGTCCGCGATCCTGTATGCCGCCACAATGCTCTCGGCCACCGCATCACCTGAGTACTCGTTCGTGCTCAGCGCTTCGCACGGCACAACCACCTTGGCCCGAGCCAGCCGCAAGTCGGCGAGGTTGGTCAGGATCCTGAGCGCCACGTGCCCACCTGTGATCGCCTCGATCCGTGGCGCCAGCCGCTCTGCCATGGTGTTGACGGTGTTCGCGCCCATCGCGTCGCGCACGTCCACCGCCAAGTGGATCACGAGGATTTCGCCCAGTGCCGAGTCGGACACCAGCCGGACCAGCACGTCCTGAGCACCTCCGCCCAGGGACACTAACGTCTGGTCGTACGTGTTCGCTTCGCGAAGCAATGATGCCTTCTCCGCCAGCACCGCCAGGCGAGCCCCGTGCACGTCGCTCACCCCGGTGACGTGGATCTGCGCCGCCATGACGGGCCCAGTCGATGACGTCGCGAACCCACCGTGATCCCGAGCAATCTTGGCCATGAAGCTGGCGGCCGCAACGATCGACGGTTCTTCCACCACCATGGGGATCAGGTACTGCTTCCCGTTGATGACGAAGTTGGACGCGATGCCGAACGGTAGCGGGAACACGCCGACGACGTTCTCGATCATGCGGTCCGCCGTCTCCAGCGGCAAGGCACCCCCTGCCTGCAATTCGCCGAGCTCCTCGGCGGACAGGCCGAGCCGCTCGGCTAGCACGTCGAGTCGTTCCCGGGGGTTCATGTCGTAAAAGCGCTCGAGTCTCGAATTCGTCACACCCATCACATCCTCACCTTTCCATTCTCATCCATCGGCCACATCCCATTCGGCCCACGCCGCCCGATTTCGCGAAGCCCGTCCGCATCCTGCGACCGTTGGGCCCCACGTGCGACTCCTGGGTTTACCGGCTGGGCCAAACCGCCCTCAGAGCGCACAGAGGCTCTTCTCCGCTCTCACGTTATGCCCGCGCCGGTGCACATCCCGGAGCTTAGGGGATCCCACATCGGCGGCTAGAGCCGCTCACTCCCCACAGGCGCCACTACCGTTGCCTCGTCACCTCCATGCTTCGATGCCCTGCGGCCGGGCGGGCCACCGAGGAGTCTCTTTGCCCGGGTCCACAGCTGCGGAACATTCGCGACCCCCATGAGCGCGGCCAGCACCAGCACCGTCGCCTCGACGAGGTCCTGCACTGCGCCGGTCGCGCCCAAGGTCAGCACCGCTTGATCGATCTGAGCCAACGCGAGGGCAGCGAGTCCAGTGCCCATCATCGTGGCTTTACCCCCGCGCAGCCGCGTTCCACCGATGATGACGACGACAAATACCGACAAGAGATAGGGATCTCCCAGCGACGTCGAACTCGTCTGCACGAAGCCCACCAGCAGGATCCCGGCAAGGGAGTAGCATCCCGCGGCAATGACGTAGGCCATAGTCACGTAGCGGCCTACTGCCAATCCTGCAATTCGCGCTGCTCCCGGAGAGGCACCAACTGCAGCAAACCGCCTACCCCACTTTGTGAAGCTCTCTACGAGTGCGGCAACGACGACGACGCATAGCCCGATCCAGGTGAGGAACGACACACCCAACCAACGCCCGGTGGCGAATGCTTGCAAGCCCGCCCACGTCGTCACTGGTTGGGTCCCGGAGTACCAGATCACAAGCCCCACCAACAGCGAGTTCATGCCGAACGTCACGACAATTGGGCTAACTCCGACCTTCGTGATGATCATGCCACTGACGAGCCCGACCACCAGACCCAGGACGATGGTTACCAGAAATGCCAGCGCGGGTGAGATGCCGTATCGGATCGGTAGGTCCGATACCACGTAAGCGGTCAGCGCAATCACTCCCGGCACCGAGAGGTCGACTCCCCGCTGTTGGACGACCAGCGTCTCGCCTACCCCCGCAATTGCCAAAATGCCCGCTGCCGGCAGCATGCTCCGGAGGGCGATGAGGCTGACCGACCGCCCGTCCACCGCCCAACTGAGCAAGAAGACCCCCGCCACGATGACCGCGGTCGAGTAAGCCGGTTGCCAGCGGAGCAGGCGACCCACCATCCCGCTCATCGCCTTCCGGCTTGGTGCGGCGGGCACGCCGTGCGGCCGAATGGTGCTTCCGTCACGTCGCATAACGACTTCGTACCACTTTCCTGAGCACCGAATAGCCAAGCACGCCGACGATCGTCACCCCGCCCGAGAGCACGTACGGCAGCCAACCACCAGCTTGGACGAATGCGCCCAAAGAAAGTGCCTCCGCGAGCAACAGTGCCCCGAGGAGCGGGCCAACCAGACCGCCAATGCCACCGCTAATGCTCACACCGCCGATCACGCCCGCACTGAGCCCGCCCAACGTGTACACAACTCCAACAGTCGGATCGCCGTAGGCGACTTGCCCCATCAGGGCAACGCCACCCAACAGACCGAATGCCGATGACACCAGATAGGCCCCGAGCCGCAGCTTCCGGGAGCTGATGCCCATCAGCGACGCCGCACGTCGGTCAGAGCCAAGTGCCCGGAGCTCGCGGCCTCGGAGCGCCTTGCTTACGATGAGCGAGCCGATCACCGCAAGGAGTCCCGCGACGATTGCCAGCACGGGCACATCCCCGGCCGTGCTGGTCAGCACATTCGCGATGGATGACGCGACCTGGCCCCCCGGCACGGGCCTCAACACCAATCCCAGGCCCTCGAGGGCGACGAAAGTCACCAGCGTCGCGATCATGGATTCGAGCTTGGCGAACTCGATGAGCGCCCAATTCACGACGGCAACCCCCACGCTCGCTCCCACCAGGACGACGGCCCCGATGAAGACGTGCGAGGCGTCGATTGGCGACGTGAAGAAGTAGGAGGCAATCACCAGGTCCAAGCCCATCAGTGGGCCGATCGAAAGGTCGAAGCCGCCCTGGAGCAGCACGACCACCTCTCCGAACGCGGCAAATGCATACGGGAGCAGCACCTGGAGCATGCTCGTGACGTTCCTCCCGGACAGGAACAAGCTCTGCGTGCCCTGGCCCGCGGCCGCGATGAAGACGATGACGACAGCCAGGAGCGCAGCCGGCGCCACCTGCCCGTCACCCCCCGACCTGACGACCCGCTGCCACCACCGCCACCCGCGACCCCCGTGCTGCGACGCATTCTGCTCCCCGCCCGCATTGCTCGCCATCACGATGGCTTCGGTGATCCCACCCTCCGAGATGGCGTCACCCTCCAGGACGGTCAAGACCTCACCTCGCGACACGACCAAGACCTTGTCGGCCACGCCCACGAGGTCGCTTGCATCAGTCGTTGAGATCACCACCGTGACGCCGCCTTCTTCCGCTTTGCTCCTAAGCATCGCAAAGATGTGCTCACGCGTGATCACGTCCAGCCCTTGGACTGGTTCTTCCAGCAACAAGACCGTGCACATGGCGTCGAAGGCCGACCCGAGCAGTACCTTCTGTGCATTCCCGCCTGAGAGCGACTCAATCTCCAACTCAATGTCTCGTGGACGGACATCGAACTTCTCGACCAATTGCGTTACGAACCCAGCCTCTGCCCGCGGCGGGATCAGTGGCCCACGGCTCAATTGCGAGAGCGCCCGCATCGTGCCGTTCTCCCTCACGGTCAGCCCGGGAAAGACGCCCTCCATCATTCGGTCGCCGCTTACGAGGTGCACACCGGCTCGGCGGGCCTTCCTCGCGGTGTCAACGATCCCGGCTTTCCCACCGAGGTCGATTCTGCATGCGTGGGCGTTCTTCTTCCCCAGACCGGCAAGCTGGCGAAGGATCTCCTCCTGTCCCGCGCCAGCCATTCCGGTGACCCCGACGATCAGCCCCCGCCCCAGCCGGATCTCGCCCACCATGCCATCGCCGAAGCGGACGTTCCTCAGGACCACCCCCTCTTGATCTGCGGAAAGAAGTCTGCTGGCGCGGAGACGGTCCGAGTCACCTGCAGCGCCTTCCACGCTTCGGCGTTCCCCCGTGATGAGCGCAACCATCTCACTATCACTCAGCTTTTCGACAAAGGTTCCGACGCTCCTGCCGGCCCGCAATACGGTGACGCGATCGGCGATCCTCGTCACGTCCTTCAGCCGATGGCTGATGTAGGCGATCGCCACTCCCTCAGCCCGCAGTGCTCCGAGAAGGTCGAAGAGTCGCTCGACGTCAGCGCCACGGAGGTGCTCGGTCGGCTCGTCTAGAATCAGCACGCGTGGCTTGGCGGCGAGGGCGCTGCACAGCGCCACGATCGTTCGCTGCGACTGGGACAGTGCCCATCCGCGCAACTCTGGGGAGATCTGCCTCGCCACATCCTCACTCCAGATAGCCAGCGTTTCCGACGCGATCTCGTTGGTACCACGCCAGATCCTGCCCCCATGCCCCCGATGCCACAGGGCGATGTTCTCGGCGACGGTCAGGTCGGGCTCGATCGCCGGGTTCTGGTGGAGGATCCTGACTCCGCGCGCCTGAATGCGCCCGACCCCCGCTCGCCCGACCTCCTTCCCCAGCACGACGATGGAACCGCTATCACACGCCACGCTGCCACTGATCGCTCCCACCAACGTCGACTTGCCAGCACCGTTTTCCCCAATGATGCCGTGGACCTCTCCGAACTGCAGCTCGATGCTGACATCATCGAGAGCGCGTATGGCCCCATAGTGTTTCATCACGGCTCGCACCGACACCGCGGCAGTGGACCCACCTGAAACCGACGCTGCTGCAGTCGGACTAGCAACCTGCATCTCTCGTGGCGATCTAGACAATCGACTCCCTACCCTCAGCACCATCGTCTCGAGCGTCTCGAGCACAGTCCGGGGCTCGCATCAACACGGTTCTCGTCCTGCTGATCACAACCCAATGCTCCTAGGGGATCTCCATCTGGATGCTGCTGGCGCGTTGTCACCACTACATGTCGGGCCACGTGGGGCTCGTTCTCAGGTCCCGCTGCCGTATCTAGCGGAGGAGGGTAGTCTACAGCACAGCGATGGAGAACTCTTCTCCCGGAAACCGATCTCCCTCTACGCTTGATAGTCGAGCAATTCGATATCCACCAGGGGAGTGTCGCCTTCCCGCAGGAGCTCGGACTCCACGCGTACACCGCAATTCGGACAGCAATATTCGACCCACACGATCCCGACGTCCACGAATCGGCTTGGATCCCCGATCAGCTCGTTCGCGTCCGACACCGGATGGGTCACCCGCACGACCTGCTCCTTGTATCCCGAGGACGCGCCACCCAGAGTGCAGCCGCAGTACCCGCACAGCCATGACTTTCCATCACAGCTTAGCGCAAGCGCCTCGTGCACCCGCCTGCCACAGGTCGACCCGCCCTGAGCCACTCGCGCGCCTCCGTCCAGGCGCTCGCTCGTCCTTCTCTCCCGTTCCGCCTGGGTGGCCGCAACATCCACCTCACCGGTGGCTTCATCGAACACTACGCCGTACTGCCTCCGAGCCGCCTCCCTGCTCACAGTACCCTGCCTGATATCTCTGGCCACCGCACCGGGCTCTCGCTTGAGCGGATCACCGAACCCTGCTCCAGCCGACCAATGCATGACGTACACGTCGTCCTGCCCCTGGTCGATGCCCGCCTTCTTCGGCGGCAGGGCCTCCACCGTCCCCTCCAGCGTCTGCCAAGCCGTGGGGATCTCGCCCGCAGCCATCCGAGCGCGTACGTCGCTCCCGAACACCATCACGTACTCGTTCGTACAGCCCGGATTGCCGCCAAAGAGGCCCATTCCCGTCGGCACCGCTGCTCCCGACGTCGCGGTGTCCTGGTTTAACCGCTCCGTCTTGTGGGGGACAAATGCCAATTCTCCGCCGTTGCCTCCCCGGAAGCGGCCGGGGCCTCCCGAGTCGCACAGCTCCTTCCGGTACAGGTAGAGCACCGGGAAATGAAGCTCATTCTGCTCCACGTTGGCCGCTCGACCCTTTGGCACGAGGTACATTCCGCCCGTATCGATCCCGTCCCGAAAGCTGAAAGCACCCAGGCCACCAATCATCGGGTCGAGGATCGCCGATCCGAACGGTTCACCCTTTCGGTCCGTGCCAGACAACTGCGTGATAGGCCACATGCTGTTCGCCTCATTGGCCATCACATCACGCTGCAGCTCCTCGTCGCCCGAGCTCGCCATCATGCGCGCCAGGCAGTTGTTGGCCAGGACGATGGCATGGTATGCGCCAATCGTCCCGCCACAGCTCATGGCAGCGGGATAGTCCGCGCAGCTGATCAACCCTGGTGTCGGGTGGAACTTCACGTGTCGGCTCGCGCCCCCGAGCGACCAGAGTTGGTCGTACGCCAGGAACGCGTTCAACACGGTCAGGATTCCGCCTCGCCAAGCAGCAAATGACGCGCCAAGTACCCCGACTTGCGGCTCCGTCCCCTCGTTGTCGAATGTCAGCGTGTCTCCCGTTTTCCGCAGGTTCAGCTGGACGCCATAGAGACCACGGTCGCCCTCCACCGCCACATCGAGGTACACCCGGTCACGCCAGACCCCGTCCGGTATCTTTTCCAGCTTACGAAGCAGGGCTTGCTCGCCGTTCGCCAGGACCTTCCGCATCACCCCTTTCACCTTCGCCGCGCCATACCGCCCGACCAGCTGGAGCAACCGGTCACGGGCGGTCGCATTGCCGGCGATGCCCGCATGCAGATCAAGCTTCACAAGCCCTGGCAGTCGCGAGTGCCGCAGGTATGCCTCTTCCACGTCTTGTCGTATGCCGTCCCTATCCACGATCTTGATCGGAGGAATCGGAACCGCCTCGTCGAACACGTTGCGCGCTTGCGGAACGAAGCTCCCTGCCGCTATCCCGCCCACGTCGTACTGGTGGAGGACGTTCGTAACCCAGGCGAACAACTTTCCCTCAACGAAAACGGGGCAGAAGAGCCCGACATCCTGCTGGTGCGTTGTCCCGACCCATGGATCGTTGCTGAGAAACATGTCGCCATCATTAATGCCCGGGTTCTCGCTGCGGTTCTCCATGATCCATTTAACAACATTATCGGCCATGCCGGAAAACCACTGCACATACGGTCCAAAGTAGACGTTCTCCGCATCCTCAGTCAGAAGGGTAGGATTGAAGTCCATGGTGTACTTGGTTATCGGCGAGCCCGAGATCTTGGAGATGGTCTCCCCGTGTTCTTGGTTGATCGACCAGAGCTGATAGCGAATGATCTCAAAATCGATGGGGTTCAGCCCGTCGAGGGACACGGCCTCTTCGTGAAGCACCAATTTCGAGCTTATCGTGAGCTTTTCCGGGGGCACGTAGCCACGTTGCCTGCCGTCCATTGGAATCGCCTGCTGCATGTGTTTAGCCCTCTCTGAGCGTCAGAACCAGGTTGCCCGAGCAATCGGCATGAATAGCTTGGCCTGGATGAACAACAATCGAAGTATCCGGGAGCTCGACAACCAGTGGGCCTTCGGCGCGTTCTTTTATTGAGCTGAATATGGGCGTCTCGGCGTAATCGTGTAACGCGGGCCAGTAGACCTTTCGACGGCCCTTCACACCCGACCGGTCCACTTGATCCGACGCGGTTCCTGGTTGCCCGAGCGACTGCTGTGCCCGGGCGCGGATCGCAGTGATCTCCACGGCGACCTCGCTGAAGCCAGCGCCCCTGCCGTAGGTCCGTTCATATAGATCTTGGAACCTGTCCACAGCCTCCTCGCCGAACGACCTGCCACTGAGGTCCGGCAGCGTAACCTCGAGCTCGCTGATCTGGGTCGTGTAGTGCATGTCCGCCGTCCAGGTGACGCTGTAGTTGTCTCTACCCAGGCGTTGGTCAATATGGTCCCGGATACCGGCGATGACCTGCCCGATCTGGGATGTCTGAAACGGTGCTGTGAAGTAGCACCCCTGCTCAACGACGTGGACGAGGTCGCTGGTCGCTGCACCGAATGCCGACCAAACCGACGAGGCGTCCGTCCCGGGGATCACGACCTCGCGAACACCGATATCTTGCGCGAACCCGGCGGCGTGGACAGGTCCGGCACCGCCGTACGCCACGAGCACGAAGTCTCGGGGGTCAAATCCCTTTCCGAGCGTCAGGCGCCGGACCAGGTCGCCCATCTGCTTGTCCACGATCTCACCCACACCCGCTGCCGTTTCCGTGACGGATAGCCCCATCTTGTTAGCCAGTCCTGCCATTGCTTGTTCGGAGGCATCCACGTCGAGTCCCATCGCGCCGCCGAGGAAATACGTGGGATTAAGGTAGCCCAGGAGGAGGTCCGCATCCGTGACGGTCGGCTTCGTGCCGCCGCGGCCGTAGGCCGCGGGCCCAGGGCGTGCGCCAGCGCTGTGCGGCCCCACACGCAGCGCGCCTTGCTCCTCATCGAACCACGCGACGCTTCCCCCGCCGGAGCCGATCGACTGGATGTCAACGGTCGCCAGTTGATACTCGTAGTGATCGACGATGGTGCTCTTGCGGGATAACGGGCGTCCGTCGACGACCAACCCCACATCGAACGATGTTCCCCCCATGTCGGCCGCGATGATCTGGTCACCGATGCCTGGTACCTTCACAGACGCGTTGATGCCGGACACGGGACCAGACTGAAACAGCTTGATCGGTGATCGGACTGCTTCGTCCACTTCCATCACGCCGCCAGAGCAATGGGTTAAGTACAGTGGTCGCTGATAGCCCAGTTCGCGCAGTTGTCGCTGGAGACGTGTGAGATACGTGGCCGTCTCGGGCCCGACGTAACAATTGATGGCGACGGCCGCGGTGCGTTCGTACTCCCCGATTTGCGGCGACAGGTTTGTCGAGGACGACACGAACGTCGTTGGCAACGCCCGCCTGACCATCGCCTCAACGGTGTGTTCGTGTGCTGGGTTTGCAAAGGACCAAAGGAACGAGATCCCGATGCTCTCTATACCCTTGGCCGAGAAGAACTCGATAGCCTCCTTCACCTGCGTCTCGGCCAGTGGCACCACCACATCACCGTCGACGTCGATCCGCTCGTCGATCTCCACAATTGTACTGGGATCGACGATTGGACTGGGCTTGTTGGTCGCCTTCGTGTCCGCGAGGAGCTCTGGGCTCAGTCCCGCCGTCCGCCCGGTTGCACGCATCATGGTCAATGCGTCCCGATGGCCCTTCGTCACGATGAGCCCGACCTTCGCTCCTTCACGCTGAACCATGATGTTTGTCGCAACCGTCGTGCCGTGAGCGAGGAGTACGGTATCAGCCAGCAGGGCCTCGACCGTGGTGTCGAACTTCGTGGCGAGTTCACCGATGCCGTTCAAGAATCCCTCTTCAAAGCGCGGTGGCGTGGACGAGGTCTTTGCAATAGCAGTTGCTCCCGTATCGCGAATGGCCCAAACGTCGGTGAACGTACCCCCGATGTCAACACCAACGAAGAATGGCACAGCAGACGTCTCCCTTCAAACCGTTGCCTTCCTGACAATGAGCCATCACATGCTGTAAAAGTCGCCTTGAGACGATGCCTAGCTCGAGAGCGTGAAGCCCGCGGACTTGAGCATTGCCTCTTCGGCAGTCGCTTGCCGGGCGTTCGACAGCACGGCAGTCAGCGGTTCATCGGTCGAGACGCCCGACTGACAGGCCGGCATGCCCTGGCCACTCGATGTGTCGACGACACCAGGAAGCGGCACGTTCGCCGGGGGTGACGACTGGTGCCGCTCAAGTTGGAATGCCTTCAGCAACGCGACCACACCGAACAGGGTCGAGGCTCCCAGGGTGTAGAAGCCGAAGTGTGTCGTGGCGAACTGACAGGCGTTCGCCTCGGCACTTGCGATCGTTGCGATGTCGGGCTGAGCCATCCCTGCTTGCTTATATGCGTTGACGACGCCGGTCATGACCAGGCCGTAGTCAGAGGCAACTCCGGCGATCCGGCCATCTTTCGCCAACAACCCCGACATGGCCTGTTGGGCACCGCTCGTCGTCCAATTCGTCCACACCGGGGTGCTCTGAACGAGGGAGAGACCCGGGTATGCCTTCAGTGCGGTAGCCAGGCCGTTGAGGAAGTCGGTACTTGAGGCAGTGCCGGGCGCCCCGCCCAAGAACACGATCTTCCCCGATTTCACGGCACGGTGGAAGAAGTCAGCCCATGCCGTGCCGGACTGAGTGTAGTTCTCCGCTGCGTAGGTCTGGAAGTCCACTCCGACTTTTCCGTTCCCCGTGGTGAGCTCGGGCACGACCGTGACACCGGCCTTGACCGCCGCGGCGTACGAGGTGAGCTGCGCGGGGCCGAATTCCGGCTGGACAATCAAAATGTTGACGCCCTGGGTGACATAGCCGTTGACCTCTGACGTTGCCTGTGCCAGGGAACTCGCGTTCGTGTGAAGATAGGTTGTCACGTTCGGGCAGAGGTTGAGCACGTCCTGGATATTGGACTGGACCTTCAGGCTCCAGGGGTTGACCGGTCCGCCTACGAACCCGACCTTCACCGCGTGGGTGGGGCAGAGGCTCTTCACGAGGCTGGCTACGGCAGGCGAAGCGACTCCGGAGCTGAAGGTGAAGTTGGATGCACCGCTGCTCGGGGTGACGGCTGCTTGCTTCTTCTTCGTGCTGGTCGCCGAATTCGAGGACGAGGCACATGCGGTCAACAGGATCGAACCAGCAGCGAGCACCGCCACCAGGTTGATGAACCGGGACCTGAACCGAGGCAATTCGAATTCGGCACCCTCTCTCTTGAAGCTATGGCGCATGTGGGACATGTGTTGATCCTCCCTGTTTCTACTTGTGTCCTCTTGGTTTACTGGTTTACCGAAAGAGGAAGCCGGTGACTGGCTCCTGCAGTGTCGCTCGCAGTCGGTGCCCACCCCGCTGTCCTCAATCGCGTTGCGTTGCGCTCATACATAGAGCTGGCATCCGAGGGCCGTCGAGATCTCTTGAGCCACGTTAACGACGGCCGCGGCGTATTCTTCGGCCTGCTGCTTGCCTATGCGTTGGATCGGCCCCGAGATCCCCACGCCCGCGACCATTTGTGCTTGGTGGTCGTACACGGGTGCAGTGATGCCCACCGCGTCTGCGTCGCGTTCACCGAAGCTGACAGCGTAGCCCTTGGCGCGGATGTCTGCCACCTCGCGGTCCAGCTCTTCCCAATCCGTGGTGGTGTGGCTCGTGAAGGCGTCGAGCGGGCTGCCCATGAGCGCGGGGAGCGCTTCAGAGTCAAATGCCAGGAAGACCTTTCCCATCGAGCCTACATGGAGCGGGACAACCTCACCGATGCGCAGCAGGCGCACCACCGAGCGGTGGCTGTTGGCGAGCGCAATACAGATCCGGAAGGCACCGTCGCGCACCACGAGGTGGGCACTCTCCCCCGTGAACACCCGAAGCTCCTCAAGTGCAGATGCTGCCTCGTTGATGATGCTACGAGCTTCGATCGCGGATGCAGCCCAGCGGATCGCAGCTGGCCCGACCCGATAACGGTCCCCGACCCGCTCAAGCAAGCCTTCGTCCACGAGGTTGTGGACCAGTCGGAAACAGGTGCTGGCGGGCAAGCCCGTACTGGATCGCAGTTCGCTGAGGGTCAAGACGGGCTGTTTGGGGCAGAAAGCGTCGAGTAGCTGTCGGAACTTGGCGAGAACCTGCACCTTCGAAGGTCCGTCGGTACCTACAAGCCCGAACCCGGGCCCCTGGCGCGCAGCGTCGTGGCCGGAATCAACCATAACCCCGGCCAGCTTCTGCGGGTCGGAGGCACTCGATCTGTCCACATCATGGATGTTAGCACCGGAATGTGGGATGTCAACATTTGGCTTGCCGGGCCACTACGGCACAGACGCCCTCTGGTATCCGGCCGGCTGCAGCGTCGAGATCCGGATCACCGGTGCATCCCGGGACCGAGGTGCCTGCCCCGCCCGCCGAACAGCAACACCCCTCCGCGGTGAGAACGTCGGCTGCGACGCTACCGAGCTCGAACTGAGGCTGCTCATCGGTGACCCGTCTGGGGGCGCGGCCTTCCCGCAGACATCGGAGCGGGGACGTGTGCCCGGTATTGAGGTCGCGTTCGCGCCTGTCGAGACGATCCGGACCACGGAACCGGACTTCACGCCGGGTGGCCGGGGGGATCACACCCCCCGGCTCCCGCTGCCCTATCTCCCGCTACCCACCCGGCCGCTACCCTTACGCGACACAGCGCCCCCACGAGAGAGAGAGAGAGGGCGCTGCATCGGTTCGAGGTCGAGCTGGGGAGACAACCTCGTGGCACAGGATAGTACGGATGGGCAGCGCCGCCATCGCCGGTCGGGAGCCGGCACAGTCCGACGCCTGCCCTCTGGCCGGTGGCAGGCACGACGGACCGAGGCCGACGGGACGATGGTGTCGCTCGGGTCATACCGCACCAAGGCTGACGCTGAGCACGCGCTGGTACTGGCCGAGGCCGACGAGTTGCGCGGACAACGCCAGCTCGACTCCGCCGGGACGGTGGCTGAGTGGGCTCAGCGCTGGCTGGACCGCTCCGTCCACTGGAAGCCGTCAACACGGGCCGGCAACGAGCAGATGCTTCGCGCAAGGACACTGCCCAGGTGGGGCACCGTCGAGTTGGCGGCGATCGCCCGCCGCGACGTGGAGACGTGGGTGGCAGAGTTGGTGGCGGCGGGTGCCCAGCCCGACGTGTTACGCCGAGCACTCGAGCCGCTCCGTGCCATCTGTCGACTGGCCATAGAGGAGGGGGCACTGGGTGCCGATCCCACAACCCGTGTCCGTCTGCCACGCCAGCCCAAGCGGGCGCTCACCGTGCTCACCGTCGCACAGGTCGAGGCCCTGGCACACGAGATCGAGCACCCGGTGTACAGGCCAGCCGGACACGGTGCGCGGGCGGCTGCACCAAGCCACCGCCCCGACCTGGCGCTGGCTGTGCGCCTGGCTGCCTACGGCGGGCCTCGGGCCGGCGAGCTGTGGGCGCTCCGCCGGCGGTCGGTTGACCTGGCCGGACCTGCGCTGCTCGTCACCGAGTCGGTGACCGAGGTGAGAGGCAAGCTCGTGGTGACCCCGCCGAAGACCGGGATGAGTCGGCGGGTGCCGCTGCCGGACGAGCTGCGCGAGCCCCTCGCCGCCCAGCTTGCGACCCGGCCCGAAGACCCCGCTGCCTGGTTGTTCGTCGGACAGACCGGGGAGCTTGTACGCCACCTGGCGGTCTACCGCCGCCACTTCCGTCCTGCTGCTGCCAGGGCCGGAGTACCGGGCACCAGGTGGCATGACCTGAGACATGCCTGTGCCAGCTTGCTCATCGCCGAAGGCGGTCACCCGAAGGCCGTCATGGAGCGCCTCGGGCATTCGAGCATCACCGTCACTCTGGATCGCTACGGCCACCTGTTCCCAGCGCTCGACGACGCGCTCACCGCCGGGCTTAACGAGAGGATCCGAACCGCCACCGCCGACCAGTCTGGCACACGTCTGGCACGCCCGGAAGCTGGTGAAGCCACAAATAGCCTCTGACCTGGCTGGCCGGGGAGGGCTCCAACGTCCAACCTCCTGACCGGAACTCAGAAACAGGTCACATCCCGAGGAGCTCCCCGCCGTCGACTACCAGATCCTGGATCGTCATGTGTGCGGCGTCGCGCAACAGGAACGCAACCACGGCCGCCACGTCCTGCGGCAGGGCCACTGTGCCTCGAGGGATGCGCGGCCGGAACGTGGACAGGTCGCCGCAGGCGAAGTTGCTAACGGCAGCGGCATCCGCCGACATCTGGTCCATCATCCTCGTCGCCGTCAGTCCGGGCGACACCGTGTTGATCCGCACACCGGATCCCGCCACCTCGAGCGCCAAGACGCGAAGTGCCTGACGCAGCGCAGCCTTGGATGCCCCGTATGCCACCTGGCGGACCCGAGGCACTCGTGCTGCCACCGAAGCCACGGCCACGACGGATCCCCGGCCACGTGCTGCCATCTCCCTGGCATACGCCTGGACCACGAAGAAGACGCCTTCGCCGTTGACGGCCATCGCCCGCCGGAACGCGTCCCTCGTGACCGACAACGCGTCGTCTGTGCCAAAGATCCCCGATGCCACCACGAGCCACGAGGCGTCGGCCGTGTCGGCGACCAGCCCGTCCACCGACCCCTGGTCGCACACGTCCACCTGATGTTCGGCCACCTCCACGCCACGCCCGTGAAGCGAATCCGCCTGGCGCCGAACACCAGGCATGTCGATGTCAGCGACGACCAGACGCCCGCAGGAGCGGTCCGCCACCAACCTCTCAGCGATCGCCGCTCCGATGCCATTGGCGCCCCCCACCACCACTGCCAGCTCGTCTTGCATCGTGGTGCCGTCCTCTCCTCGAGTCTGCGGGGGATTGCTGGAGCCCGCTCGGATCTGGGGGCTCCGAACCGCGCGTCCTCGGTGGTGGCGATCCACCGCCGCTGCGGCCCAGCACCTCTAGTTCGGGAGGATCACCCGGAAGTGCTCCACCGTGACGACGGTCACGACCCGGGCTTCGGTGCCCCCGAGTAGATGATGCTCTTGGTGTTGACCGGTGCGGAGATCAGCTTCGTCGACACCAAGTAGTGGTCGAACGCCTTCACCGATGCCGGGTTCACCGTGTACGAAAAGTCATTGAGGTTCTTCTTGAGCATCGTTGTCACAAACTGCTTCTTGTTCGACACCGACCCGACCGAGACGGCGTTGAGGGTGATGTTCACGAGCTTTGGAAAGTTCTTCGGGTCCTGCATCCATTGGATCACTGCCTTGTCGGCGGCGACGAAGTCATTCATGGCCTGCTTGTGCGAGTCGATGTAGCTGGTGTCGCCGACGTAGCACTCGAAGGCGCCGTTGAAGGAGGTGATCTGCGACGGCCCCTGCCCCGCGCCCAAGTCCAGCACTACGGAGCACACGTTCTGCACTTGGCAGAGTGACACCATGGGCTCCCATGCCAGATAGGCCTGAATCTGATTCGCCTGCATTGCAGGGTACGCGGTCCCGATGAGTCCGACCGGGTCGTAGGTGACGCTGTTCGGGCTCAGGCCGGCATCCTGAAGGAGGGCTTCTACCTCGAGCTGCGTGTCGGCACCCAGGTTGGTGACGCCGACCTTCAAGCCGACCAGGTCCTTCATGACCGCCGGGTAGCCCGCGCTGAGTGGAACCTTGAGTTTAACGCTCTTAGCGATGACGAGCTGGTAGATGTTCTTCATCCCTGCTGCCACGATCTGCAGGGTCGACCCCTTGGAGACGGCCTCCTCCACCAGGTCGGTCGGGTCCCACGCGAGCTGAATGCTCCCCGCGCTTACTGCCGTGATCCCTAGCGGACCTGTGTTCACCGGGGTGGGAATCACGTTCAGGTGGTGTGCCGCGTAAATGCCTGTCGTGATGCCAACTGCCAGCGGTAGATCGATCAGGGCCGGCCCGTACGTCTGCACGTGGAGGGTCGTCACCGGCTGGGACGCGCCCCCACTTGACGTCTTCGCAGTGGCACTTTTCGCGGCTGTCGTCCCGCACGCCGCCAATGCCATCCCCACAGCGAGGACCCCTGTCAGGACTCGGTATTTCCGCACCTTGCCTGGACGCCGCGATGATATTCCATCGTATCGTGCTTCTGACATCATGCCTTCTGTTGACACCTTCTCACCCTCCTCTAGGTAGGCACGATGCAGCCGGCCATACCTGATTCTCCGGGCCTCCGGTCCGGGTCTGATATTCGTTAGATGGATACTGGCGAACCTGGCAGTAACGTACGAGCGAAGACGCGGCGACGCCCGTCCTACCTACGAGGTGGCACCGTTACTCGTTCGGTCTTCGCTCCGAGCATCGCGAGCACGTACTCCGCATATCGCTGGCTGAGCCCCTCGGGGGTCAGCCGCCGTCCCTCGCGGTACCACCGCGAGACGTCGATACCCATCGACATGACCGCGCTGCTGGCGAGCGCCGGATCTGATACGTGCAGCAGGCCTTCTTCCGTACCCTTCATGATCGTCTCGCGCATCAGCGCCTCCATCCAGTGACGCATCTGCAGGATCGACTGGAGCTCGTTGGGAGCGAGGTTGTAGAGCTCGTAATTGGCGACGCGGGCCGCGAGGCAGTGTTGCGCATGAAACTTGACGTGTGCCATGGTCAGCCGACGAACGCAGTCGACGGTGTCCGTGGCCTGACGTACCGCCTCGTCGAGGTCCGCCTTCAGGGATTCGTGCGACGAGGCGATGATCTCGTACAAAAGAGCCCGCTTCGACGGAAACCGGCTGTAGATGACAGCCGAACTCCGATCGATCATCTTCGCAATCTGCCGCGTGGTCGTTCCGTTATACCCGTGCTTGGCGAACGCCTCGAGGGCAGCTCTAACCATGATGCCAGGAGCGGCTCCCTCGTCTGCTGTCGCCAGCGCGTTCACTTCACCACCTCCCCAATGAGTACAGCAACTTTAGGTAGTCTATCGCAGGCTTCGCCGGAAAGCAAGCGCTTGCTCAGCCTCGAGAGCGAAATTCAGATGCTGTCCCAGAAGCCCGGCGCTGCCGTCGCAGGCCGCGGCGCTTGCCGTTCGTTGCGCCGTCGCGCGGTTGGGTGATCGGTACCGATGACGGTGGTTCGTTGACGCGCTCACGCGATGAGCCCGAGTGCGACAAACCCGACAGCCTCGGCCCGGGCGGCGTGCGGTCGATCGCCCTGCCGGTGACGACGACCTGGGCTATGCCGGCATTCCTGGTAGCGACCCTGGCGATCGAGATTCGCCACTCCATGCATTTTGGCACCACCGAGCTTGGCGCGGCGGTCAGCGTCTACTACCCGAGTAGGGCCAGCAGTTCCATCACGCTGAGCCTGCTGACGGAACCGGTGGCCGTACCGGCCACCAACATGTACGTGCCTCGCACGGTCCACGGCGACCTCCAGGGCCTGGCGTTCAACGCCAACTCGGCCGCCGTGGCGCTGGCTTCGGCCCTCGGCGAGCTCGCGGTGCCGAGCATCGCGTTGACCGTACGCTGGCGATGGGCCTTCGCGCCCGACCCGGTGGTAGCGGTGGCGTCCTTGGCCGCCGTCCCAGGCGAGCACGCCGCTGCCGGGCCGTCGGTCGACGAGGCAGCCGATGGCCCACTGGCGGTGGTCCTCGCCCCGCTCGTGGTCCTGGCCGTCGGCATCCGCCTCGGCGTCTTCGCTACCGGCCGGCTCATGACCATCCTTGCCACAGAGGCGGTCGGCGCCGGGTTCGACAAGGGAGCCGTGGGACTGTTGGGCGCTGCCGCCGCATGTCTCGTCGCCGGCCGGCGTTCCGACCGGCGGCGCCGAAAGCACCTGCCGATCGTGGCGACGATGTTGGCGCTCGGTGCCACCTTGCGCATCGGTTGGCTCTTCGCCGGTGCGGCCGGCAACGCTGCGGAGCTCGGCTGGGGATGGGTCGGCGTCGTGAACCACGTCGTCGTCCGCTCGCACGCGCAGGCACCCGTCCGCGTCATCGCCATCACTCAGGTGGGCGGGCGGCTCGGCGCCATGCTCGGCCCCCTGGCCGTGGGTGTGATCGCCGGGCACGGGTCCTTCGGCGTCGCCTGGGCGGTGCTGGCACAGGCCGCCGGGTTCGCGTCGGGCTCCGTCGTCTTCCGGCGCGCGCTGCTGCTCCGGGTGCTCGGGTAGCGGCCTGGCCGGTGACGGGCGCACGCTCAGAACCACTCCCGGCGCATGTCCAGCGCCAAGCGGTCCATCGCTCGCAGGACCTGTAGCTGGGGGCCGACGGTCGGCAGCTCGCGGGTGAAGAAGTACCGTGCCGCCTGTCGCTTGCCTGCGTAGAAGGCGCCCGGGCGATCACCGGCGACCAGCATCTGCTCGAGCCACATCCATCCGACGACCACGTGCCCGGAGACCTCGAGGTAGACGGTGGCGTTAGCGAGCGCGACCTCCTTGTCGCCTGCGGCGGCGACCGTCCGGGTGACCTCGCCCAGCTCGCCCAGGACCGCCCAGAGCTCGGCACCGAAGCGCGCCATCTCGCCACCGGCCGCCACGGCACGTTTACAGGTGCCCTGAATAGCGTCGCACAGGGCATCGAAGCCCGCGCCGTGTGCCATGGTCATCTTCCGCCCCAGCAGGTCGAGCGCCTGGATCCCGTGCGTGCCCTCGTGGATGGCGTTCAGCCGATTGTCCCGGTAGTGCTGCTCCACGTCGTAGTCCCGCGCGTACCCCGAGCCGCCGTGCACCTGGATGGCCAGGCTATTCGCCCGCAGGCACCATTGCGACGGCCAACTCTTGACGATTGGGGTCAACACGTCGAGAAGCAGGCCGGCCCGCCGACGAGTCCGAGGGTCGGGGTTCGTGTCGCGCTCGTCGGCGAGCAGCGCGCCGTACAGCACCAGCGCCAGCGCGCCTTCCACATAGGCCTTCTGAGCGAGCAGCATCGCCCGAACGTCGGGGTGCTCGATGATCGGCACCGGTGGCCCTGCGGGGTCCTTCTCCTGTGCCCGGCGTCCCTGTATCCGGGTCCGCGCGTACTCCAGGGACTTCAGGTACCCGGTGTATCCCAGTGCCGCTGCCCCGGCGCCGACACATATGCGTGCCTCGTTCATCATGCTGAACATGTAGGCGAGGCCGCGGCCTTCCTCCCCAACCAGCTCGCCCACCGCGCCGGGCTTGCCGCCCGGCTCGACGCGCCCGCCGCCGAAATTGAGCAGCGTGTTCGTGGCACCCCGGTAACCCATCTTGTGGATGAGCCCGACCAGCGTCACGTCGTTGGGCCCGTGGAGCTGCCCGTCAAGGCCCACGACCACCTTCGGCACGATGAAGAGGGACAGGCCCTTCACCCCGGGGGCGGCGCCCGGGACGCGGGCCAGCACCAGGTGCACGATGTTGTCCGTCAGCTCGTGGTCACCGGCGGATATCCAGCATTTGTCTCCGAAGACCCGGTACGTCCCGTCCACTTGAGGCTCGGCTCGCGTCGTCAGGTCCCCCAGGGACGACCCCGCGTGTGGCTCGGACAGGCACATCGTGCCGAACCACCGCCCGGACTCGAGCGCCGGCACGTACCGCTCGACCTGGGCCGGCGATCCGTGCGCCAGGATCAAGTTGGCGTTCGCGGCGGTTAGCAGTAGATAGGCCGCGCTGGCGATGTTGGCGGCCTGCACCCAGGCGAACCCCGCCTGGGCGATGACGTACGGCAGCTCGCGCGGACGGGGTGGTCCCCCGACCTGGCATGCCAGCAGACCGGCGGACGTGTAGGCCGCCAGCGCACCGGCGACCTCGGGGATCAAGCGGACCCGGCCGCCGTGCACCGAGGGTTCGAACGCGTCGCCCTTGCGGTTGTGACCGGCGAAGTGGTCGGCGGCGATCGCCTCGTATAGCGCCAACACGTCGTCGAATGTCTCGCGCGAGTGCCCGCGGTACTGACTACGGTCGGCGAGCCGACCGACGTCCAGCCACTCGTAGAGCAGGAATGCCACGTCTCGGCGGGACAGCAGTCGCGACCCGGTCGACGGCCGCTCGTCGGTCGACCCGGCCGCCGCCTCCCTGGCGGTCACGGTACGCACAGCAGACCGCCGTCCACCACCACGACAGCACCGTTCACGTAAGACGCCAGCGGAGACGCCAGGAACAGCGCCACCTCCGCCACCTCGTCGGCGTGGCCCGCGCGCCCCATCGGAGTGCGCTCCACCACGCGCCGGCCCAGGTCGCTCGTCTGCAGGGCGATGCTCCGTGACGTCGCGATCAGACCCGGGGCGACACAGTTGACGCGCAGCGCGGCACGCCCGGACCCGACCAGGTACCGCGTGTAGCCGACAACACCTGCCTTGCCCGCCGCATACCAGTCGGCCCCCAGCGCCACCGCTGTACCGGCCACCGACGACACGTTGACGATCGCCGCGTCGTCCCGCCATCGCTCGCCGTCTTCGCCGACAGCAGCGCAAAATTGCCTGGTGACCTTCTCGACACTGCCGAGGACCCCATCGACGCCGGCGGCGAACCCTCGCGCATAGGCGGCGGGCGGTGCCGCGTTGTTGACGAGGTACCGCAGAGGGCCGCGGCTGCGAGCGGCCTCCAGCCCCGCAGCGATGCTCGCCTCGTCCGTCACATCGACCGCGCGGCGGTGCACGGTGCCGCCGGCCGGGTCAGCCTCCTCGGCTGCCGCGACGCGATCGGCGAGGTCCCACGCGGCCACCGTCAGGCCCTCCTCGACCGCCCGCCTGGCGAGGGCCCTGCCGATCTCTCCCTCCGATCCCGTGACGATGATCACCGCCCCCGGTACGAAGCCTAGGCAACCAATTGCTGCGGGCCGCACCTCAGCCCGCGTTTCCTTCGATGGCCGCCACGATCTCGTCGGCAAACTCCTCGCCGACCTTCTGGATCAGCGACTCGAGCATCACGTTCACCACCGGCCCGACCATGCCACCCGCCCGGATCCCCAGCTCGAACTCGAAGCCGGTATGCCCGTCGCCGACGACTTGCGCCGGACCGGTGTCGGCCGGTCGACGGGACAGGGCCCGGCGGATGCGCCGGAGGAGCCGTGCCAGCCACGACGTCGACGCCGGGTCCTCTGCCGCAGCGTCGGTACCGCCCTCGGACGGGGCCCCGTCACCAATCCTGGCGCCAACTCCGAGGAGGTGGAAGCTACCCTCGCCCGATGCCATCTCGCTGATGCCGGTGATCTCGAAGCCCACGCGGGTCTCCTCGACCCACTCCGTGATCGCCACCTCGAGATCGACGGTGCGGGCCAGGACCCCTACCTCGCCACGGACGGTCCACCGCGACCGCCGGTCGTCGAGCTTCTCGTGGTGCTGGTATCCGGGGATCAGCTTGGCCCAGTTGTCGATCTCCTTGACGAAGTCCCACGTCCGCGCCACGTCCGCGGGGACCATCCTGGAACACCGCACCTCGGGCATCAGTATGCCCCCCGACCGACGCGGCCGCTCACTTGCCGAGGACGGCTCGGTCGAGCCACTCCACGGTCGCCTCCGAAGCGATGTCGAGCCGCGTCCGGCTGCTGTACAGCGACATGTGGCTGGCTTCGGGGATGACGAAGAGCTCCTTGCGTCGGGAGCGCACCTGGTTGAATGCTTCGATCTCCAAGTCCCACAGCGTGATGTTGTCGCCCTCCGCAACCAGCATCAGCACCGGCTTGTCGACGATGCGCGACAGGTACGGGAACACCGAGTAGCCGAGGAGCAACTCGGTGGACTCCGCCGTCGAGTAGTGCTCGTGCAGCGGCGCCTCCGTGGCCTTCAGGCTGCTGAACACTTCGCCGATCTCCGGGTACGGCCAGGTGGAGAGCTCTCTGGCCGGGTCGGGTGCCGACATGGGCAGGGTGCCCGCACGGCTGGGGTCCGCGAACCGGGCGCGGCGGTCGGCCAGCAGGAAATCCTGCAGCGCGCGGAACCGCAGCTCGCCGTGCGATCGGCGCATGTTCTCGAACCCGTCCACCACCGGGATGTTCGAGACGACAAAGGAGACACGCGGGTCGGTAGCACCGAGGATCAGCACGTGCCCACCGCTGTAGGAGATCCCCCAAACCCCGATACGCTCCGCGTCCACGTCGGGCAGCCCCTCGGCGAACGAGATGGCGTTGCGGTAATCCTCGATCTGGCGTGCCGGGTCAATGTGCTGGCGCGGAGTGCCGTCGCTTGCACCCAGGTGCCGGTAGTCGAACATCAAGACGGCGAAGCCGGCTCCGACGAAGCGCTCCGCGTAGTGCGGCATGACGATCTCCTTGACGTAACACCAGCCACCCGCCATGACGATCGTCGGGAACGGCCCCTCGCTGCTGCCCGGCGTCACCAGCACGCCGCGACAGACAGCACCGTCGCTTGTGAACTCGATGTCTGTCCTCATGGTTCCTCCTGCGCTCCGGTCGTGGCCGACCGTCGTCTCATGTCGCGGTCCGTGTCGGCGAACCGCCCCTGTCGCCATGTCCTCACCGGGCACCGGCTCCGCCGGGCTCGGGCACTGCCGGCCTGGCCGGGGCGAAGGCTCCGGCCAGGCCCATGTCGCTGGCCGGCCCTATGGGTTCGGCCAGCCGAACACCTCGCAGGCTGTTCCCGACAGCACCGCCTGACGCTCGGTGTCACTCAGCCCCGCACCGTCGATAACCTGCATGCGCTGCTGGTAGATGGGCTCGGAGAGCCACAGGCACGACACCGCCCAGTCCGAGCCGAACATGATGCGCCCGGCGCCGATGCGGTCCACGGCGTGGCGAAGGTGCTCGCTGATGGTGCTGACGGTGTCGAGGTAGACGTTGGTGTTGCGCATGGCCACGGTCAGCGCGGTGTCGAAGTACCTGCCGATGCCCCGACCCATCTTCGTCAGGACGATCTTGACGTCGGGGTGCCGCCCGGCCACCTCGTCGGCCCAGGTGACGTCGCCGTACGCCAGGCCTCCGGCGAACTGGGTCCACGCCGTAGGGAACTGGATCGGGATCCCGTAGCGCTCGCACTCCGCCAGGATCGGGTCGAGGTCGTCGGCGACGCGCTCGGGGTGGACCTCGCACGTCAGTGATCGGATGAAGACCTCGCCAACGGCGACCATGCCGAGGTCCTCGACGCCACGGCGGATCTCGCGGACTGCCTCGGGCACGTACGGGCTCGGGTCCTTCAGGTACCCCCGCGCCTGCTGGTCGTGGCCGAGGCGCACCATTCCCTTGAGGCGGTCCGGGTTCCGCCGGACGGCGTCGGCGACCATGTCGTTGCTCACCGACCCCGGGTAGGCCATCACCAGGGCATGGGTGATATCGTGACGGTCCATGTCGCCGAGCAGGGCGTCTGAGTTGTCGATGCCCTCCTCTTCGAACAGCGCCTTGCGGTAGCGGTCCGGGTACCGCGTACGCCAGGCCGCGATCTCCTCGTCGGAGCGGACCAGATTCTCCATCCCCTCCAAGGCCGGGAAGGTCCCGATGTGCACGTGCTGGTCGACAATCATCGTCTCTCTGCTCCCTCGTCGGGGCCCGGCCCGGCCGCTGCCGCGCCGGCCCTCCTTCCTGTGGTCAAAGCCACGGACAAACTGCCCATGTAGTTCCGGTGGTTGATGTTCCCGACGTCGCAGCCGGCGGCGTACAGCCCCTCGACGACTGGTTCGCGCAGCAGCGACGGGTCGCTCAGCGACTGGGCCAACAGCGAGGTGGCCCCGCTGCGCCGGACAACGCGCATCTGCTCATCGACGGCGATGCCGCCCATGGTCAGCGTGATCGACGCCTTCACCGACACAGCAAAAAACGGTGGGACGGTAACGGGAAACGGCTTGCGAAGCCGCTGCGGAGAAAGGCTTGCACCCTCGCCGGCGGCGATGGCCCGATTGTACTCGTTGAGCGTCCGCTCCGCCCCGCCACCGGGCACCCCGTGCTCCTGCATGCGCTGGCACAGCTCTTCGAGCGTGTCGGCCTGCAGAACCACGCCGTGGTACTTCTGCGCCCGCTCGAGGATCACACGGGCGTTGACGAACCCGCCCATAAGGTCCATGCCTGCCGTCCTGCTGTCGAGCACGTAGAACCCCCGTCCCTTGGGCTGGCGTGCCAGCTCCTGGTTGAGGACCTCGCCGCCGGTCCCCGTCGACTCGTCGACGAACCGCCGCCCCAGCAGATTCAAGGCGACGCAGCTGGCGCCCTGCCACTGCGTCACGTTCAAGAAATCCTTGTCGCTGAAGCTGGCCGGTGGCGCCAGCATCGGGTGTCCGTAGAACGTGTCCATGCCCGGTGTCGCCGCTCCGCCCACGGCCAAGGCGGACAGCAGTCCGTCTCCGCTGCTCCACGGGTTGGCCCGGAGGTAGAGGTTGTCCGTGGAGGGAACGATGTACCGGGTGACGAGCTCCGGGTTCCCCTGGAACCCACCGGTGGCGAGGACGACCGCGTCGGCGGCCATGGTGTGGCGGCTGGTGCCGTCGCCCACCCGTAGCCCGATCACTCGGCCCCCGTCAGTCCGCAGCTCCTCGAGCGCCGTGTCGAGCTCGATGGTGCCCCCGAGCTCACGCAGCCGACCGGCAAGTGCCTCGACGGCCTGGCGCGGGTCGACCAACGTCCGCCCGCGCCCGTGTCCGATCAGCGACTCCTCGGGGCCCATCTCGACCCCGCAGGCTGCCAGCCAGTCCCTTCCCTCGTCGACGGTGTTGAAAACGACCGCCTGCAGCGCCGGGTTCCCGTCCGGTATGGCATCCATAAGCTCGCCGATGTCGGCGAACGTCCAAACTAGGCCGGACGACATCGCTGTCGTCCCACCGATGCCCGGTGCCTTCTCGAAGACGACGACCCGTGCTCCTCGCTCGGCCGCGGTGACAGCAGCAGCCAGCCCCGCCATACCGCTGCCGCAGACAGCAATTCTCTTATCAGACCAACCCTGCACGACGTCGCTGCTCCCTTCTCGCTCCACCCGTCCTCGGCCCTGCCGGGATTACCTCTGCCCCTGCCCCGGAGTCGTGGCCGAAAGCTCGGCCCCCGGCCTACCCTCCATCGCCACGTGCCACCGCTGGCGCAGCTCCTTCTTGTCGGTCTTGCCGACCGACGTCAGCGGGATCTCCTCGACGACCACCACCTCGTCGGGAACCCACCAGCGCGGCACCAGTTGCTGCAATTGCTGGCGGATGGCGTCCTGCGACATCGCGTCGTCGAGGACAACAAAGGCAACAGGCCGCTCCTGCCATCGCTCGTTTGGCACGCCGACGACGGCGGCGCTGCGAACGCCCGCCAGACCGAGGATGACGTTCTCCAGCTCGATGGATGAGATCCACTCACCGCCGCTCTTGATGAGATCCGCCTCGCGGTCGACAACCCGCACGTAGCCCTGCCGGTCCACCGTGACCATGTCGCCAGTGCGATACCACCCCTCGACAAACGCCGCCGCCGAACGCGGGTCGCGAAAGTACCCATCGGCGATCCACGGGCCCTTCAACCACAATTCCCCGGCGGTCCTGCCGTCGCGGGGAACCTCGTGCCCGTACTCGTCCCTGACCGACATGGCGAGCCCGGGAACCAGCCGACCCTGCGCCAACATTGCCGAGCGGACCACATCAGCAGGCTCTCCCTGCAGTTCCGGCCCCGGCCGTCCAACGAGCACAAGCGGCGACGCCTCGGTCATACCGTAGGATTGGATGATGGGCAGGCCCACCTGCCGTCCGACGTCGAGGAGCTTCGGGCTGAGCGGTGCCCCGCCAGACACGACGAACCGCAGGTGCGGCAACGCCACGCCGGACGTCCGCAGGTGCTCGGCCACCTCCGCCCACACCGACGGGACGCCTGCCGCGAAGGTCACCTGCTCGCGTTGCAGCAGCACGGCCAGGTCGGCCGGCCGCGGACGCACCCCTGGGAGCACCAGCTTGGCACCCATCCACATGGACGCGTAGGGGATCCCCCAGCCGTTGACATGGAACATGGGCACGACCACAAGTGCTGTGTCCCACTCGGAGATGCCCCAAGTGTCGGCGAGCCCGAGCATCATCGAATGCAGGTAGACCGCCCGATGAGAGTACACGACTCCCTTCGCCCGACCCGTCGTCGCCGATGAGTAGCACATGGCGGCCGGCGCCCGTTCGTCGACCCGCCCGTCCAGCGCCAACTCCTCGGGCTCCTGGCTGCCCAGCAGCTCCTCGTAGTCGAGCCATGCCACGCCGTCAAGCTCGGGCGCAAGCGCACCGTTTCGGAGCACCACCCAGTGCCGCTCGCAGCGTGCCGTCCGGGTGGCGGCCCCCACGACCGGCAGGCAGTCCTCGTCGACCATGACCACGGTGTCGCCACTATGGGCGATGATGTCAGCGACCTGGTTCTCGTGGAGCCTGAGGTTGATCGTGTGGAGCACCGCACCCATGCACGGCACCGCTAAGTACAGCTCCAAGTGCCGCTGATGGTTCCAGGCCACCGTGGCAACCCGGTCGCCCGGCTGCACCCCCAGTGCTCGCAGCGCCCGGACGAGCCGGTATACGCGGCCGAAGAAGTCGCCGTAGGTGATTGTACCCACTGACGCGCCACGAGCGGTGGCGATCACCTGGTCAGGGTATTGCCTTAGGGCTCGCTCGGCAATGCTGCCGATGGTCAATTGGTCGTCGTTCATGCGACCACGCCTATCGGTCGCTCGGCCCAGGCGCAGCGGCCAGCTCGGCCATGTGCTGCGCAGCCAGGTACCCGAAGGTCATCCCCCGGGCGTTGGAGCAGCCGCTGTTGTACCAGAGGCCTTCCGCCAGGTTCGCACCCGCGTTGCCCGCCGCGTACAGGCCGGGGATCGGCCGACCGCGCACGTGCAGCACCTGGCCGTTGGCGTCGTACACGAGGCCGTTGTTCGTGCCGACGGTCGCCAGCAGGATCTCGATTGCATACAGCTCGCCTTCGAGCGCCCGGACGCACGGGTTGGGGGTGACCGACGCGTCGCCGGAATTGCGGCCGTACTCGGTGCCTCCCCGGTGGAACTCGGGGTCCTCGCCAGCCTTGGCAAACTGGTTGTACCGCTCGATCGTCGCTTGGAACTCATGCCCGTCGACGCCGATCTTCTCCGCCAACACTGCCGGCGTCGAAGCATGGACGAGCCAAGGGGGAACCTCACCGGGACCGATCGAACCCAGCGGGTACCGGCGCTTCCACTCCTCGTCGAACACCATGTACGCTATGCGGTTCGGGTATTCTTGGTGCACCACGTCCCATTCCGCCATGCCGTGGCAGATCGCCCTATAGAAGGACTCGTCGCAAAACCGCCTTCCGGAGCCGTTGACGATGATGCTCCCCGGGAACGAGGGCTCACGCACCGCTATCCGGTAGAGTGGCACGCGGTCCGCCTCCTCGCCGGGGATGTGGTAGCAGGGCGTCAGGAGCTGCCCATCGAGTACCTGGAACGCCGCTCCGAGCTCGAGCGCCATCACCACGCCGGAGCCGTCGACGGACTGCACGCCGATGCTGGTGGCAGGAGGGTGCGGGTCCCAGCGGGCCTGCATGCCCTTGTCGGCGTCGTACCCCCCGGTCGCCAGGATCACACCCCAGTTCGCTCCGATCCGAACCGCCTGTCCGTCGCCATTGAGCGATCGAGCCACAACGCCCGTCACGCGCTTGTCAGCGGTGACGAGCTCGCTAGCCGACCATCGGCAACGAACGTCGACCCCAGCCTTCAGACATGCGGCGAGGAGGTACCCCGTAGTTGCCGCCCCGAAGGCGCGACCGTCCTTCACCACCCTCGACGCCAGCTCGGCCCAGTCCCACGACGCCATCGCCGTCAGACCACCCCACTGCTGGATCTCCGGCCACGAGACGACGAGACCAGTGTAGTGCGGCGACGAGCTCGAGTGCTCTCTCCAATACTCGTCCAAATGTCCCTCGGGGTAGAAAACAGGCGAGCCTACATAGCGCCCTTCGCGCATCCCTCCACGCCGCTCCGCGTAGTAGTCAGGGTAACCTGGGACCACCTCGAATGGGACCTGCATGCGCTCGAGCCAGTCGATGACCCGCGATGCGTTGCGGACGAAGCTCTGCAGGACCTCCTCGTTGTGTCGGCCACCGCTCAGCTCGCGAACATGGGCGAGCGCTTCTTCCTCGGAGTCCGTACAGCCAAGCGTGCGCATCTGAGTGTTGTTGGGAACCCATGCAAGTCCGCTCGAGTAACTGTAGGTACCCCCGACGGTATCCGCTTGCTCTAACAGCAGCGTCCGAGCTCCCAGCGTACGGCTCGCCAGAGCGCCCGTGAGCCCCGCCCCCCCACTCCCGATCACGACAACGTCGAACTGCTCGTCCTTCATGGCTTCGATCCTCTTCTCTGGTTCGGACACGGCGATATGCGATAGGCCCCGGTCGGGGCCAACGGCCTTATCGCGCCGTGCTCCTGTGCCTGCGGCTCGACGAGGGCCGGCACAGCGTCGGCCAGGCCCATGCGGCCATCATCCGCCATCTCTGGGCGGTCCTGGGAGACATAGGGATCACCTACTGCCACCGCAAGAGCTTCCGCTCAGCAAGCGTCATCACTCCTTGGATGACGGCCCCGATCACACCCAGCACGATGAGCACACCGAACACAGCGTCCGTCTCGAACGAACCCGCAAAATAGCTCAGCTTTTCGCCCAGCCCTGCCGGGGCACCAATGATCTCGCCGCTCACGACACCGAGCAACGCGTACACAAGTCCCAAACGTAGCCCGGAAAATAGTGTCGGCACGGCCGCGGGGAGGGTCGCCCGGAAGAACCGCTGTCGTTCCGTCGCCCCCAGCGTATCGAGAAGGGTCGTAGCGTCACGCTCAAGGCTGGCGACACCCGCCATCGTGCTGCTCAGCAGGATGAAAAACGTCAGGCTCACGCCGACGAGGATGCTCGACACCTGGCTAAGCCCAAACCACACGATGAACAGTGGTGCAAGCGCAATTCTGGGCACGGAGTTAAAGCCTGTGAAGAACGGATTCGTGAAGTGCTCAAGCTTTGGAGATCGAGCGAACAGCAACCCGCAGCCGATCCCCAACCCCGATCCGACCACAAAAGCAATGAGCGTGGTCCAGAGCGTCACCCCGACACTCCCCCACAATTTCGTTGACGTGACGAGGTTATCCACGAGGAACTTTGCGACTTCCACCGGGGACCCGGTGACAACAGGATTGAACACCTTTTTGACGTATACCAGCTGCCATACTCCGAGGACCACCACGGTGACGATCAACCGACCCACCCACATGAGCACCAAGTTCTTGGGGGCACTCACCGCCTGCGATTCGTCACCATGCGGCTTCTTCGTGTCCGCGATAGGCCGAGACACTGCCACGGTTCCACTGTCTCGGATGCGACGCTTAGCCGGCGAGGTCAACGGTCCAGCCATGGTCCCATACCACCTTCCAGTTCGCGCCAGATGGTCGCCGACAGGTCGTGAAAATGAGGGTCGCTCTGCAGCATCCTCGCCTCGCGAGGTCGGGGCAACGTCACCTGGACAACCAGCCGAATGGTTCCTGGGTTCCTGCCCATCACGACAACCCGATCGGCCAGGACAAGGGCTTCGTTGAGATCGTGAGTGACAAAGAGAACGGTACGGCGTTCGCGCGTCCACAAGTCCAACAGGAGGTCCTCGAGTTGCAGCTTGGTCTGCGCGTCAAGTGCCCCAAACGGCTCGTCCATGAGAAGCACGGCGACATCCAGACAGAACGTACGAGCCAGTGCGGCACGTTGCCGCATACCATGCGAGAGGGCCTTCGGGTATGCGTCCTCGTACCCAGCGAGCCCAACTTGTCGGATAAGTTCGACAGCCCGTATCTCCCGCAGGGCTTCGTCCTGCCCACGGATCTCTGCGCCGAGTTCGACATTGCGGCGAACGGTTCTCCATCCAAAGAGGGCGTCACGAGCGAGCATATAGCCGACAAGCGGATGTCCTGGACGAGGCTGCTCGTTCGCTAACGTGATAGTTCCCTCCTGCGTCGGCAGGAGGCCAGCGACCAGATTGAGCAGTGTGGTTTTGCCGCAGCCACTAGGCCCGACGATCGCGACGAATTCACCGGGCTCCACATTGAGCGATACGTTATCGAGAGTCAGCTGACCAGGTCCAAATCGGTGGGTGACAGAGTCAATCGCTATTCCGACGCTCTTGTTTCCCGAGTCGCTCACGATATTGCCCACGGACCGTGGCCTCCTGGCGCTTCTTCCAATTGGCGCTCCGTTGTGACATGGGTCACATATTTCTTGTTCTTTGGTAACGCTCCGCGGATAGGCAGAACTCTTCATCGTGATGTGCGTCCGTTCTCTCGATCACCGCCCTGGCGGACACGCCTGGGCCGCGCGCCACGCATCCGCAGATGCGTAGTGGTGGTAGTAGGTCTGAAGGAAGTCGCTGTCGATAGGTTCGGATGCTGTTTCGTTCCATGCCATGCGAACAGTCGTCGGCACACCCTGATCGCGGTTTGGTAGAACTTGGCACATTGCTGGCGGTGAGTGTCAGCTGCGAGGTGGCACCGCCTCGCTACGATGCCTTGGCTAGTTCCCGCCGAACACACAGACGCATCCACAACCACAGGCATCCTGTATGGGCCAGTGCTTGTGTTGGCGGGCTGTCGCGCGATCTGGTCCGAGTGCTTTGCAAACTGGTCTATACCGTGCGGGATGGCCCGTTTCGGGCCATCCCGCAACAGCATGTTAGTAGGAGTGTACACCGGAGTGTAGATAGATAGAGTTGTAGATAGAGCAATACACATCTGAATATCATGTACGATGAAGCCGTCATCGTTGTCCGAGTTCTCCACTTGAACCGACCGACCACCATCGTGTGGATCAACCGCAGGCGGTCCGCATGAACCGCACAGTGTTGCGGTTACCGAAGCTGTACTCCGGTCAGAGTTAGCGGTGTGTTGAGCCGCGTAGGTGGTTGAGGTGCCCGATGGTCCCCGATGTCGTGGCATCGCAAGTCCCTCCCCGTGAAAACACGCCATCCCGTGCCCTCCAGCCGCTCGTGTGACCAGGATACGCTCATCCGACAGAGAAAGCAAGCGCTTGCTCACACCTCGGGAACTCGTACCGCTCCGCCTGTTCAGCCAGCCGAAGCGCCTGGCGCTCGTCGGCCTCCAGGCGCTCCACCCGCCGCCCGACCGCGGGGTCATGGTCGCGAATCCGGCCTGCGGCCTTGTCGGGCCGCTAGGTTGGGCACGGCTCTGCCGCTGCCGCTTGGGTGCCGGTGGCGGTGCCACCCCCGCAGGCGCGGCCTCGTCGGCAAGGAGCGCCTCGTCGACGCCACGACGGCGGCGGTCGCGCCTACAGGCCACACCCCTGGCCATGAGCCGCCACGGGCTTCGCGATCCGAGGCCCAGCGGCAGGCGAAGTCGTCGCGGCGGGTCACCGCCCCGGCCACCGCCGGGCTGACCCCCCATCGCCGGGCAAGATCACGCACCGAGAAGTCCCCGAGAGCGTTACAAACCGTGGGAGGCGGCCTGATGGCCACAGCTCGATCACCGTCACTCTGGATCGCTACGGCCACCTGTTCCCAGCGCTCGACGACGCGCTCACCGCCGGGCTTAACGAGAGGATCCGAACCGCCACCGCCGACCAGTCTGGCATGCGTCTGGCACGCCCGGAAGCCGGTGAAGCTCAAAATGGCCTCTGACCTGGTGGGCGCTGCCGGACTCGAACCGACGGCCTGCTGGTTGTAAGCCAGCTGCTCTGACCAACTGAGCTAAGCGCCCCGCGGACCGGCACCGAGAGCCTTCGGCAACCGGGGTCGACCAACGCAGTTCCGACCCGAGAGCCGAGGCTTCTCGGACACCGGTGCCACGACGACCGCGCCACTACCGTAGACCGCCTCGCCCACACG
>JAJZJY010000254.1 GCA_021809885.1 Actinomycetes bacterium | reverse complement strand
GAGCGCGTACGCTCGGAGCCGGAGCGAGAACAGGTTCCGGCCGAACGCCGCCGCAGCGAGGTCGTTCTCGCGTACAGCTCGCAGAGACCGTCCAAAGGGGCTACGATAGATGCGCTCGAGCACAAGATAGACGAGCAGCAGTGCAAAAATGCACATACCAAGATAGAAGTACGAATAGCCTGTGGGGCCGAGTTTGAGCACTGAGTTCAACGGCTCAGAGAGCCCGTACATCCCGATATAGCCGCCGACTAGCTTGTTGTCCTGGCTGAGCACCGCCGTAAGCATGAGCGCGGCGCACGCAGTGATGATGGCGATGTAGTCGCCCCGCAACCGGCGTAGCGCGATCGTCCCAACGATCAGCGCCGCCACACCTCCCATCGCCGTGGCACCGATCAGGGATGGGATGAACGGCCAATGAAGACCGAGGACGTAGCTGTTGGTTGTGGTGGCAGTGGGATGCGCCTTTGGCAGCTCCAAGGCTAGTGCTCCATAGGCGCCGATCGCCACGTATGCGTAGTACGCGAGATCGATCTGCCCGACCCAGCCCCATGAGATGTTTACCCCAAGGCACAGGATCGCGGTGATGGCACCTACAGTGGCTACCGTGACGAAGTAGGCCATTGTCGCACTACCCTTCCGAAAGAGCGGACACGATTCCCTGCGGTCTGAACAGGAGAACCACGACAAGGATGAGGAACGCCATCGTCTCTTTGTAGGAGGGGTTGACGTACAGGGCACTGACCTCCATCACGATTCCGATAATGAGGGACCCAATCATCGCGCCGTACATCCGGCCAATGCCCCCAACTATGGCGGCGGAGAAGACCACCAGCAGGTATCCGAAGCCCAATATCGGTGTGAAGGTACCCACCTGGAGCGCGAGAAACATCCCTGCCAGTCCGGCGATCGCACCATCGAGAATCCACGTGAGGCTGATGATCCGCTCAGCGCCGATCCCGGTCGTCCTGGCAAGCAGCAAGTCGTCCGCAACGGCCCGCTGCGCCTTCCCGAAACGGGTGCGGCGGATCATGAAGTGCAGCGCGAGCAGGATGACGACCGCCACGAGGATCGTCTCGATATCGAGCGTCGTCCACAGGAACGGTCCGACATGGTGCGGAGGGCTCACCGAGGTCCGGTAATTGACGTACGTGCCGCCGAAGCCGATCTCGAGCAAGTTCTGCACAATGAGCGAGGCGGCGATCGACAGTACGAACAGGACGAGCTTGTTGGACCCCCGGCGCGTGAATGGGCGGAAGAGCCCCCGGTTCAGTATCCATGCGAGCAGCGCTCCCGCGCCCATGGCGGCCAGTGCCTGGGCGAGCATGTTCGAGGTGTGTCTGGCGACCATGTATCCGGCATACGCGCCCACCGTCATGAGCTCCCCGTGGGCGAAGTTGATCGTCCGCGTGACGGAGAACTGGAGGGAGAGCGCAACGGTCGCCAAGGCGACGATGGAGGCCGTGACGAGCCCGAACCCGACTCCCAGAAGGAGATGGCTCATCGTGCGCTGACCAACTGCTGACGAGCGTTCTTGGCACGTCCGAGCGCCGCGGCCCAATCCGACACCGTGACGCCGCGCTGCTCAACCGCACCCCACCCCATTGACTCCTCCTCCGGCGTCTCGACTGTGTTCTTGGGGGCTCAGCTGCGCTGGGCGGCCCCAACGCGGTACTGCGTGAAGCTCGAACGCCCGAAGGTAGGCGGCTATGCTTCCCCTGTCTCTAATCATAATGATTGTTTCCGCCGCGTCAAGGGGACTGGCGGAATCCAGAAATTCCATCGCAATACCGTTTTTCTTTGGAGCTCCCGCGGATGGGCTTGGCTGCCGACGATGACCAGCGGTGTGAATTCCAGTAGATGAGCTTGGCGGTGCACAAGAACATGGCGAGGGAGAGGGTCTTCGAGTCCCTTTGGGCTCCCCCGTTCCCGGCATTCGGGATTCCTGGCAGGCTTGCCGGCTTCTCGAGGTGTGCACAAAGCCCCGAGTCCCCATACGAACGTGCGCGGGCGTCGCACCACGAGGCCGTGGCGGGCACGAGTGCTTCGATGGCGCCAGGTTCGAGGCGCCCGAGTCACTGCGGGACTGCGAGGCGTCGCCTTCCTATTGCTCCTATTGGGCGACGCCCGAAACTGAGTGACTACCCGGCGTCCACGAGAGGATCAGTCATTGACGAAGGTCCAAGGTAGACCTGCGACCGGCCGGGGAGCACTCGAGCGACCGCCGCGAGCACTGCGCTCCTGCGGCCCGTCCGACGTTCGACGCGGTGGCGAGGCGCCGGCCAGGACCGGCCGACGTGCGCAGCGGATGCCGGTCAGGACCCGGCCAACCGCTCGATGACTGCGTGGACGGCCGCGGTGTCCAGAGTGCCCATGCCGCAGGCCAAGGCGGCCAGATGCAGCTGGGCCGCTGCGGCGAAGACTGGCAGCGGCACCCCCGCCTTGCGGGCGAAGTCGGTGATGATCTCCACGTCCTTCATGAAGACCTCGACCTTCATCGTCGCCGGCGCGTACTCCCCAGACACCATCATCGGGCCCCGTAGCTCGAGCATGCGAGACGTGCCGGCACCGGCCACCAACGCCGGCAGGGCAACCTCTGGGTCGATGCCGCCGTGACGCGCCAGGGCCATTGCCTCGGCCGCCGAAGCGTTGTGGATGGTCACGAGGTGGTTGGCCACCAGCTTGAGCCGGGTGCCGTTGCCGAACGCACCGAGGCTGAAGACGCCCTTGCCACAGTCGGCGAGGACAGGCTCGACCAGGGTGAGCGCCTCGGCATCACCGCTGGTGTAGAAGACAGCGTCCATGGCCGCCATCTGGGCGCCGGTACCGCTGATCGGGCAGTCGAGCAGTTCGGTCCCGCTTGCGGCCAGGCGTTCCCGCGCCTGCACCTTGATATCGAGCGGCATCGTGCTCGTGTCGGCGATCGCCCGCGCTCGCACGCCAGTCGCCGCCGCCAGACGGTCGATTACGTCTTCGAACGCCGTCACCGAGGGCAGAGACAGGATGACCACGTCGGCAGCGGCGGCTATCGCCGCGACGTCCTCAAGGGCCGACCCCCCGGCCTCGGAGAATTCCTTGGTCGGTGCCTCGGCCACGTCGAAGCCGACCACCGGCCGGCCGGCCGCCAGGAGGTGCCGTGCCATCGCCCCACCCATGATGCCGAGGCCGATCACGCCGACCGTTGGCTCGCTTGCGCCGTATCCCTCTGCCGCTGACGTCATAGGATCTTATGCTATCACCCTGCTTTTGCCGTTCAATTGGGACGATGAGGCGTCGAGTTCGGGTCGCGCTCGACAGCGTCGGCCGCCCGCCAGATGAGGCTTCGGTCGACCTCCAGCTGGGCGTACCTGTGGCCGAGGCGGACCCTCACGTTGCCGCGCTCGGTCAGGAGGCGGCCTCCCCGCGCCCGCGTACGGGTGTGCTCGATGGCCATCTCGTACGCGGCATGGGGGCACTGTCCACGGTGGGGCAGCTGCCTCCACCGTGCTCTCCCACAGCGCGTCGCGGGCGCCGGTGTAGCAGCGGTGCGGCTCACGCCGGGGCTCGAGCACAACGTCGTCGAAGCGCAGACAAGCGTTGTTGATGGTGGTGGTGGTGCGCTGTGCGATCTTCTCGTGCACCTGCGCGACCGAGAACGCCGGCATTGTGGGCTCGAACAGGAAGGCGCTTGTGCCGCTGGCCGCCGGGCGGTGACCGGACACCCCAGGAGGCGAACGTACGTCTCGTGGCCGACAGGACGATCGAGCCACCACCACTCGGCCTGAGCTCACGTGCGCCTGCACCGATGCCAGGGGCTCCCACAAGTGCCGCCAGATCGAAGACGACCTCCCAGGGAGCCCCTTTGACCCGCAAAACTCGTTCCTCGCGGATCTCGGTCAGACGTCGGGTGGACGCTCGCCCAGTGGCCGGTAGCCAGGATTCTCGAACGAGCTCGCGCCGAGGTAGCCACCCACCACCTCCACGGTGGTGTCGCCGGTGTTCCAACGCCAGTGGATCTCTCCGGGGGGTACGAACTGCACGGTGCCGGGCCTGCCCTTCCGTTCGCCCCGGGCGTCACCGAGCACTGGCTCGCCGGCCACCACGTAGACGAACTCCGGTGCGTTGGGGTGGGTGTGGCCAAGTGCTGGGCCCCGGGCGGGAACACCGCCCGGAACAGGGCCAGGCGCGCCCCCTCCTGCTGCAGTGTTGCCGGCACCAGGAACCGGACACCTGCTCCCACCCTTCGGACCACCGCACGGGCATCGACACGGCGCCATCGACGTGGGACACGAAGCTGCCCCGCTCCAGCGCCACGACGACGGCCTCTCGACGGCGATGCTGGCGCTGGCCGCCGAGGCAACGGTGAGCCGCATTGCCACCTCCTCGTTCCGTGGACATCTCCTGTCTGTGCGGCACCCTGGCACCCAGCAGGATGCCGCCGGCGCCGGCGCTGGACCCCACCGGTCAGTCGCCGAAGGGCCCGAGAGCGGCCGCCTTTGCGCGAAGCACGTACTTCTCGACCTTGCCGGTCGAGGTCTTGGGGAGCTCTTCGAAGAGCACCCACTTGGGACATTTGAAGTGGGCCAGGCGCTGGCGGACGTACTCGATCAGCTCGGCGTCAGCGACCTGCCGACCGTCCTTCAGCGTCACGTATGCCACCGGCACCTCGCCCCAGACGGGGTCGGGGGCAGCGACGACCGCCGCCTCGAGGACTGCGGGATCCGACACCAGCACTTGCTCCACGTCGATCGATGCCACGTTCTCCCCGCCGGTGATGATGACGTCCTTGGAGCGGTCTCGGATCTCCACGTAGCTGTCGGGGTGCAACACGGCGACGTTGCCGGTCTTGAACCACCCGTCGACGAGTGAAGCCGTCGTCGTCTCCGGATCGCCGCCAGCCGGTGGACCCGCTGCCCGAGCTCGGCGTACGTCCACGACTGGTCACCATCGACGACGGCCGTCCGCTCGGCAAAGACACGGGCCGAGCGGTCGAGGAACGACACCGGCGTGAGGGGCACGTGTGAGAACGGCGCCTCCACGACCACCTCGCTCCCTTCCCGTCGAGCCTGGCAGCCTACCGCCGCCCGCCGGCGGGGGCAGGCGTCGCACACGGACCCGTCGCCACCGTCCTCACACCTCGCACGAATGCGCCTCCGGTGGCTTCAGCACTCATGACCGGCCTCGACTTCCATCCTTGGCGATTGGTCCGGCTCCGTCGTGGTCTGACCGTGTTCCGCCTCGAGGTGACCATCCCGTGCCGTCGCCCATCACCGTGACGACCGGGCCCTCGGGGTTCCTCGACGAGAGCAGCTCTTCGAGAAACGGCCACAGCGCGTGCCAGTCGCCAATGAACGCCACGTCGGCGGCATCGGCCATCGGCGCCGCCCGGTCCGTGTTCACAGCCAGGACCACGTGCGACCGTGACATGCCGGCCAGGTGCTGGCTCGCGCCGGAGATGCCGATCGCCAGGTAGACGTCGGGGGCCACCGTCTGCCCGGTGAGACCGACCTGGTGGTCGGGACGCGCCCACCCCGCGTCCACCGCCGCCCGCGAGGCACCGACGGCCGCGTCCAGCTGCCCCGCCAGCTTCTCCACCTGGAGGAACCCCGCTTCCCCCACCCCCCGGCCGCCGGCCACCACCACCCGGGCGGCCTGCAAGCCGACGGGCGGCGCGGGAACGTTCGCGACCTCGGTCAGCGGGCCGGCGACCGGCGTCACGTGACGGACGTGCGTCGGCGATGACGGCGGCGGGCCGATCACCTCGCCACTGCCGACCATGGCGAGCACGACGCCGGTCGGGACGGCACGCAGGCGGTGTAAGACCTTGCCGCCGAACGCCGATCGCTCGATGATGAGCACGCCGTCATGCACCTCGAGGGCGTCGACGTCCACCACCGGGCTGAATCCGAGCGCTCCGGCCAACCGGGCGGCGACCGCGTCGCTCAGCGGCCCGGCAGCGAAGACGACCACCGGGGGCGGCGCGTCGCCGAGCAGAGCCCGTGCCGCGTTGTACCACGTGTCGCCGTCGTCTGTCCCGGGTCCCGGAAGGACGGCCACCTCCAGCAGGCCCATGGCGGGAAGGTCACCGGCAGGTTCTCGCGCCGCCAGGACCAGCGTCCGCACGTCGCCGCCGGCGATCGTGCGCGCCGCAGCGAAGGCGGCGGCGCCCGCTGGGCTGTGCACCTCCTCCGCCAGGAGCACAACCGCGGCCCCGGTCACGGTCGTGCCCCCCGCAGCACACCCTGTGCTTCCAACTCGGCCACCAACGCCTTGGCCACGTCGGACGGGTCGCCCACCACCCTCCGGCCACCCCGCCCCAGCCGTCGAGGGGACACCCCGTCGTCCTTGAAGCGTTCGCGGCGCTCGGTGTCCTCGAGCAGCGAGCCGGCGTCCACCATGTCGACGGGCGTACGGGCAGCCAGGAGCACTGCGCGGACATTGGGCATGCGCAGGATCGTCGTCGGCGCGTTCGTGACGCTGAGGACGGCGGCGGTCCGCAGGAGCCCCGTGCGCGACCCGCCCGGCACCTCTTGGGAGACCCGGAGCCCGCCATCGCGGGCAACGGCGTCGAAGACCTTGGGGAGGTACGGCAAGTGGCGCAGGCCGGCGAGCAGGGCGCCCGTCACCGACCGGTCCCAGTCACCGGCCTGGCGGCCGGCAACGTACATGTCGGCACGGCCCAGACGATCGGCGCCCGCCGACAGCAGCCGGGCCGTCACCAGTGGGTCGGCCCACGACGACGG
>JAJZJY010000253.1 GCA_021809885.1 Actinomycetes bacterium | reverse complement strand
GGCCTGCCCGATCTCGACGGGGTAGACGTCCTGCAAGGCCTACGGGCCTGGACCGCCACGCCGGTCATCGTGCTCTCCGCCCGGAGCCACGAGCAGGCCAAGGTCGAAGCGCTCGACTGCGGGGCCGACGACTACGTCACCAAGCCCTTCGGCATGGACGAACTCGTGGCCCGCGTTCGCACCGCGCTGCGCCGCGGGGCACCGACCGAAGACCGGGCGCGGGTCGTGACCGAGCACTTCACGATCGACCTTCTCAACGAGCAGGTGACCGACCCCACAGGTCAACCCATGCGTCTAACCCCAACCGAGTGGCACATGGTCGCAATCTTCGCCCGCAACCCCGGAAAGCTCATCTCGCAGCGCCAGCTGCTCCAGGAAGTTTGGGGACCGCAGTACGAGAGGGAATCGGACTACCTGCGAAGCTACATGGGCAGGATCCGACGCAAGCTTGAGCCGGATCCCTCCCGACCTCGCTACTTCCACACCGAGCCGGGCATGGGGTACCGGTTAGTCCTTCCCGAGGAATAGCTCTTCGAACTCCACCTTCGACGCCCAGATGAGCATCGGCAGGTGAGGCGAAACGCTGCATAGCGCCCGCCCTCGCTGATCGTTTCGACCCGGTTGCGCGTCACGCCGACGCTTCGCGCCCTTCAGAGATGTTCGCGGTGATCGGCGGTGCCGTAGCAGCGCGGATGGCGGCCGCCAGAACCGGTACGGTGCCGCGCCAGTCCCCAACGAGCGCGACGTCGGCCCAGTCGAAGACCGGTGCGTCCTTGTCGTCGTTGATAGCCACGATAGTGCCCGCACCCCTGACACCCGCCATGTGGTTGAACGCGCCGGACACGCCGACCGCAATGTAGAGATCGGGGGTGAGATGGTGGCCGGTGACCCCGACCTGGCGGGCTCGGGGAAGCCATCCCCGGTCGGTGACTTTACGGGTAGCCGCTAACTGAGCATCGAGCGCCTCGAGCAGCGGACGCAGCTCGTCGTAGCTGTCAGGGGCCACTCCTGCACCCACCCCGACAACCCGTCTTGCGCTCAACAGTGCACCAACAGCCGGGTCGCAGCGATGGGCCAGGAGCTTTACCCGGCCGCGTCCCGTCGTTTCGAGGGTGTCCACGACGGCAGCGCCGTCGCCAACCCGCGACAGCTGCGCCTGCTGGCTCCCGGGTCTGACGGTCGCCACCTGAACAGCCGAGGAGGTGGTCACCTCGGCGACGATCCGGCCGGAGAACGCTGGCTTCCAACAGACGAGGCGGCAGGAATCGTCCACGTCAAGCGAGACGGCGTCACCAACCATCCCGGCGCCCAGCGACGCGGCGAGGCGCGCCGCCACCTCGCGGCCCCACAGGGTGCCCGGGGCGAGCACGGCCCACGGTGTGCTTCGCCGGCACCAGGTAGCGAACACGCCAGCCAGGTCTTCTTCGACCGAGGACCCGGTCACGTGGATAACCCGGTCGGCGCCCAGCTGCCACAGTAGACCCGGGTCGCCGAGGTCGGGACCCGCGACGACCACGTCGGCTTGGACGCGTGCCGCCAGCCGGTATGCCTCTGCGAGCAGTGCGCTTACGAGATCATGACGCCCAGGCTCGGCTAGGACGATGATGGATCGGTCGGCTCCAACGTTCGAACCCGGCGCGACAGCGGGTGAGTGGGTCGCTGCCGGGGCACCTCGGCTGGCAGCCGTGTTCGGAGTGCAGCCCGCCGAGCGCCTCGTTCCACCCATCGATAGGTCATCGATACCCGCGGCGGTGGGAAGCACACGCCATTCCTGGAGCAGCGTTACCGTGTGGTGCACCTGCTCGGAGATCGAGCCTGGGGGTCGCAGGCGGTGCCGAGCCACGTCGAGGACGCGGGTTGCACCTACCGCCGTCGGGCTTGCTGCTCCACCCCATGGTCCAGGCCCCAGGTCGGCGGCGGCGAGTCGGCGCAGGCGTGCGGCCGCCACAGCGGCACGCCGCTGTGGCGGGACCTTCGCCGGCTGGCACAGACGCTCGGCCACCGACACCATCGCGGGGAGCATAAGGCGCAGTTCCTTGTGGCCGTCGTCGACCTCGCAGCCCAAGGTCACCGAGCCACCGTCAAGCTCCATGTAACGAGCGGACGCGGCGAAGGGCAGGTCGAGGAGTTCCGCAATCTGCGGGCCGACCTGCCCGGTGTCGGCATCGACCGAGTTGCGGCCAAGCAGGACCAGGTCAAAGGGGCCGACAGCCCGCAACGCGGCGGCCAGTGCCCGCGCGGTAGCGAGGGTGTCAGAACCAGCAAACACCGGATCGACGACGTGGATACCCTCGTCGGCTCCCCAGGCCACCGCCTCCCGCAGGACTTCTTCAGCCGACGGCGGGCCGAGGGTGACCACCACGCAGCGGCCACCAAACTTGCGGACGAGCGCGACGCCCTGGCTCACCGCCCGCCGACAGTAGGGGTTCATCTCGAGCTCGACGCGGTCGCGTCGCAGCCGCCCGTCGGCACCAAGCTCCAAGGCGTCCACCTGGGGTACCTGCTTGACCAAGACGGCTACGTCCATCGGACCTCCTTCTCCATAGTCACTGCAGGGGATAGTTCGACCTGGGCTTCGTCGATCTCCCACGTGGACTTCAAGCCCACGGCGCCTCGGCCAGACAGGCGGGTGAAAGTGAACCTCCCCGCCCTGACGGACAAGGATTCTGACCCTGCCGTCTGGCTCGGGTTGCCTGACATCGCGTACATCACGCTACCGCGGCCAACGGGTCAGGCTCCGAGGAGCAGGTGGTTGAGTTTGCTAGTTTCGGCTTGCACGACGTTTCCGCCGAGGCCTGGTTCTTGGCACTACTCAGGGTTATGGCCTTTCTGCGCTGCACGATACGGTGTGTATTGCGCTGATCAAGTGACCAACGCTTCTCGTCCCGGAGATACGTTACTCGGATCGTAACATCCGGTCCTATAGGGACGTAGTCCCTATGTATCACCTCTTGGAGGATGTTGATCGCTCCTATAACGTCTCGGTGACAGGTGAAGTTCCACACTTCGACCGAATTCGGTCGAAGTCAGCAATCGCCTGAGTGCGGGGTGCGGAAAGTGAGCGGATGCAGACGTGGAGCACACTACTGGTCATCTCAGCGACGCGTCTTCCCCAAAGGAAGCGCGCACGCTTCGCGCAGCAGTTGTGACGGGCGTGGCCCGCTCGTCGATCAGTCCCTTGTGCTGGTGGTGGGTCAGTTCAGTTGATTTCCATACACTTCGTTGATCACATCTGAAATCGAAAGCCCGGCTGAGCGCCTTCTGAAGCTTTCACCCTGCTTAGCGCCGAATGTCAGCAGTGGACTCGGCTGCTATGTCAGGCGTCCTGGGCCCAGCTTGTAAAGATCTTCGGCTGCCGCCGCGCCCGTCGCACGAGCGCCCCTCTGCTTGCCGATCAACGTCCCGGCAAGGCGCGCTGGCACGCTCTTCGGTACTGCCGCCCTCGCAGCGACGCCAAGGTCACGTCCCTTCGCTCCGAGCAAGGCGGCCACGCCGGCAAGGCCGGTTGCGCCGAAGACCTTCAGGACACTACGTCGGCGTACCTCCGGGTCCATATTCGCTGGCCCTGGTCGCACAAGAGTAGTTTCGTGCCCTCACGGTGCCCGAAGCAAGGGCCAGACGACCCTTGGCGCCTGCGTGATTTCTCGCAGGTGGCAAATGACGTAGCGGGCGTGTCGACGGTGGAGAATTCACTAGTGAGCAGACCCCATGGAGTGCGCGGCACAGCCGCCGAGGGCTTGGAGGACCGCGGCGACACATTTGGGCGCGAGACGCCACCAGGTCCGGCGTCCCCGTTTCTGGCCAGCGATGAGGCTGGCGGCAGCTATTACCTTGGTATCGTGCGAGATGGTGGCCTGGCTCTTGGCCAAAGGGCGCTCGAGGTCACATGAGCAGACCTCGGAGCGGGTGGCGATCAGGGACAGGAGACGGAGCCTGACCGGGTCTGCCGACAGCGAGGATTCAACTAGCCACCTCGGCCGCCTCAGCCTCATTCAGGGGCGCCTTGACCAGCGACGCGCAGCACAGCCCACTCATCGCTTACCATGGAGCACACCACATGATTGGCCATCCCCGCACCTCAGTCTCAGTCCGGGTGCGTGCTTGCTCGGACAGGCTGGTCGATACACCTGCTCGCCCCGATAGGTGGGGCGAGCAGGTGGGCGAGGGCGGCGAGGCGTTCGGGCACGAGGCGGTAGTAGGCCCAGTTCTGGCGTCGGGACCGGGTGACGAGCCCGGCGTCGAGAAGCACTTTGAGGTGGTGGCTGACCGTCGGCTGGGACAGGCCGAGCGGGGCCACGAGGTCGCACACGCAGGCCTCGCTGTCTCTGGCGGCTTGGATCACGCTGACCAACTGCAGGCGGGCGGGGTCCGCGACCGCTCGTAGCAGAGCGGCGACGGCCTCGGCCTCTGCCCGTCCGAGGGGGGCCTCGGACAGCGTTGGCCAGCAGACGCCATCTCCTGTCTCTTGGGGCGAACTCGCCGGGATTCGCCGCCGCTGGGCCGTGGTCATGTTACTCATCGTACAGCCTCGGCATCGAGGTCGGTCGATACTCTTGTCGGCGCGTGCTATATTGATTAGCATCGATGCCGCTTGGCGTCGGCCCGGAAGAGAGGAGAGCAACCATGGGCGCTGCAGGAGTCGAGGTGCGGGTGTACGACCCGCCGTTGTGTTGTGCGAGCGGGGTGTGCGGGCCGTCGGTGGACCCGGCGCTGTCCCAGGCGGCGACGGACTTCGCCTGGCTGACTGGCCGGGGAGTGAGCGTCACCCGCTTCAACCTGGCGCAAGAGCCCGCGGCCTTCGCCGCCGACGCGAAGGTGGTCGGCATGCTGGCCGCGTTCGGCAACCAGGCCCTGCCGGCAGTGCTGGTCGGCGACCGAATCCTTGTCTACGGCCGCTACCCGAGCCGCGACGAGCTGGCAGAGGCCGTCGGCGAAACGGTGCCGGTTGAGGACCAGGAATGACGGTCGGCGGCGGGTGCGCTCCCGAGTCGGGGTGCTGTTGATGGCCGCCGCAGCCGACCGCGGCCTCGGGGGATTGGCGGGATTGGTCTTCGATGGCTGGGACACCCGTTTCGTGCTGTTCACCGGCAAGGGCGGGGTGGGCAAGACCACCATCGCCGCGGCGAGCGCGCTGGGGTTGGCCAGAAGGGGGCGGAAGGTGCTGGTGGTGAGCACCGACCCGGCGTCGAACCTGTCCGACGTGTTCGCCCAGTCGGTGGGTGCTCGGCCGACCCCGGTGGAGGGGGCGGGCGAGCTGTGGGTGGCCGACCTCGACCCCTTAGCGGCCGCGGCCGTCTACCGCGAGTCGGTGGTCGGCCCCTACCGGGGAGTGCTGCCCGCCTCGGCGCTGTCCGCGATCGAAGAGCAGCTGTCGGGCGCGTGCACAATGGAGGTGGCCGCGTTCGGGGAGTTCACCCGGCTGCTCGGCAAGGACGGGCCGGGCGTCCCCGGCGGGGTGGACCACGTGATCTTCGACACCGCCCCGACCGGCCACACCCTTCGGATGTTGGAGCTGCCCCGGGCCTGGGAGGAGTTCCTCTCAACCAACGACGCCGGGGTGAGCTGCCTCGGGCCGCTCTCGGCGCTGGAGGTCCAGCGAGCCCAGTACGCCGCCGCGCTGGCCGCGCTGCGCGACCCGGTAGCAACCACCGTGGTCCTGGTCACCCGGCCCGAGGACGGCGCGCTCGGCGAAGCGGCGCGCGCCGGCACCAAGCTGGCCGGCAGCGGCCTCGACCGTCAGGTCCTGGTGATCAACGGGGTCCTCGCCGAGCCTGCCCCCGGCGACAGCCTGACCGGGGCGTTCGCCGGGCGCCAGGAACGTGCCTGGGCGGCTTGCGCCAGCCTCGAGGGCCTACCTTCCGAGCGTTTCGGAGTGGGCTTGATGTGCTCCGAACTGACCGGACTGGACGACCTTGTCACCCTGGCCGGTGGTGAGACGAGCAGGCCGCAGCGATCAGCGGTGCGGACCCCGCGCCCAGGGGCAGCGGGGGGGACCACAGAGGAACCTCGGGCGGGCATCGAGGACCTGGTTGACGCCCTTGTTCGCTCCGGGCCGTCATTGGTACTGGTGATGGGTAAGGGCGGGGTAGGCAAGACCACCCTCGCCTCAGCGCTCGGCGTGGCCATCGCAGCGCGGGGCGAGGCGGTAACCCTGTCGACCACCGACCCCGCCGCCCACCTTGCGGCCACCGTCGGCACCGGCCTGCCCGAGACGCTGGAGCGATCGAGGGGCTCGACCCCGAAGTCGAGGTGGCCCGCTACACCGCCGAGGTCCTCGCTGGCGCCGAGGGCCTTGACGGCGACGCCCGGGCGGTGCTCAAAGAGGACCTGCGCTCGCCGTGCACCGAGGAGATCGCTGTGTTCCGGGCCTTCGCCCAGACCGCCGCGGACGCGAAAGACCGGCACGTCATCTTGGACACCGCCCCCACCGGACACACCTTGTTGCTCCTCGACGCCACCCAGAGCTACCACAAAGAGCTGGCCCGCTCGACCGGGGTCGTCCCCGAGGCGGTCGCGGGCCTGCTGCCCGCGCTTCGAGACCCCGAACGCACCAAGGTCGTGGTGGTGACCCTTGCCGAGACGACCCCGGTGGCCGAAGCCGCCCGCCTCGTCGACGACCTGGGCCGGGCCGAGATCGCTCCCTATGGCTGGGTAGTGAACAACACCCTCGACCCGTCCGGCACCGCCGACCCGGTGCTCGCCGCCCGCGCCGGGTTACAACGCCCCCAGCTGGAGCGGGTTCGTCTCCT
>JAJZJY010000252.1 GCA_021809885.1 Actinomycetes bacterium | reverse complement strand
GTGCCCGGCAAGCAGCTCGAAAGGAGCTCCCCTCAATGTCCTCCTACGGCGCGGACATGCTCGGTATCACGGACGAGACCTTCCAGATGGTGAAGGCCGCGACCTCCGGTATCGACACCGCCACCGCGATTGCCGGGATCGACTTCATCCACGACCTGATGTCGTGGGTGCCAGTCGACACCCCGTTCTTCAACTCAGTTCCCCGTGGCGCCGGTGCGGGCGCTGTCTCGGTCTTCTGGGAGACGTTGCAGAACATCAACGCCCTCCAGCAGTGGACCGGCATCGGGCGCGACTTCGCCGCCAACCTGGCGAAGAAGCAGAACCAGTACTCCTTCTCGCCCTACGCCGTCGTCGGCCAGGGCTCGACGGTGACCTGGGACGCGATCGCGCAGGCCGAGGGCTACGCAGACGCTCTGGCGGTTGACACCGTCCAGACGATCAACCAGCAGCTCATCGCCCTTGAGGTGAACCAGCTCAACTCGGCCAACTTCGCCCTTCCGGCGGTCGGCACCGTTAGCCTGGTGCCCAGCACCTCCGGTGGCACGATCCCCACGACTACGGCGGTGTACGTCAAGTGCGCGGCCCGCTCGGGGATGAACTGGTATGCCGGAGGCTCCGGCGTGGCCTCGGCCGAGGCAAACACCACCACGACGGCGGCCGGCAGCTCGGTCACCGCCTCGGTTCCCCCGGTCAAGAGCGCGGCTGGCTACGACTGGTATGTCGGAAGCGCCAGCGGGGCCGAGCTCTACTACACCACGACCCCGGTCAACACCGTCGTCATCACCTTGATCCCGACGGTGGCCGCCAACGTCCCCACGGCGTACGCAGGTCTGGCCGGAAGCTACGGCCCCGGCTCGCCGATCCAGGGCCCGACCACGGTTCCCACCACGGACTCGTCCTACGGGCTCGGGGCTGGCGCGGTGAACCAGTTCGGCGCTGCCTCGGCCGGGATCTGGCAGAACGGGCTCATCGCCTCGATTCTCGGGGACTGGCCGTCGTCTCCCGACGGCCCCGTTCCGGGGAGTGAGGGCGCAGCGGGCTTCGTCACGCCAGGCACCGGGACCACGCAGGGCGCCTACTGGAAGTCCTTGAACGGCGGCCAGCTCACCGTCGAGGGCGCCGCCTTCGCGGAGATCGACGCGCTGCTCGTGTCCTTGTACAACACGTACCAGATCACCCCCAGCCGGCTTCTCATGCCGTCGGACGTCATGCTCAGCTTCAACAATGCCTTCCTGAACAACCCGCAGGCGGTCACCTGGCTTTCGCCAGATGCCTCCAACGGCAAGCTCGAGGGCGTCATGGGCGGGCACGTGGCGAACTACGTCAACAAGGTCGTCAACGGCGAGAAGATCCCGCTCTGGCTGATGCCGTACCTGCCTCCGGGCCGCATCGTCGCGGTCATCGACTCGCTGCCCTTCCCGGGTGCGAACGTGACCTCGGCGCTCCAGGTTCGGACCTTGTACGACTTCTTCCGGTTCGACTACGGCGCCAACCGCACGGCCGGGTCGACCTCTGGCGGACCTCGGTACGACTACGAAATCCGGTCTGAGCAGGCGTTCATCAACAAGGCGAGCGCCATCTGCGGCGTCTTGCAGGACATCAGCCCGACTACCTGAGTCTGACGGGGCGGTTGGCGCCGCCCCCTCAGCACCATCTCGGGTGCCGGCTGAAGCCGGCTCCGCCTCAGCCGGCACCTGAGTCTTTCACGCTCGAAAGGAGCCACCGTGAAGTTGCAAGCCTTTCTCTTCAAGCGCGTCAAGGTGCGTGGGCCGATGGGGCTCCACGAGGAAGAGCGCGGTTTCCCCACCGGCTCGGGAGACATCTCGCACGCCGGGAACCTCTATCCGGCCGACGAGCACGGCTGGGCCGAGGTGCCAGACCCAGCCCAAGCCCAAGCCCTCAAGGCGCTGCGCTTCACCCACCCTCTTGGCGGGGTGGTCCGCTACTGCTCACCGGACGAGGTGGACGAGAACCTTCGGCTGGGATTGATCGAGCAGGGCGCGGTGCAGAGTCCCGTCGAGGAGCGCCGGCCCGCGCAGCGCCCGCAAAAGCCCCACGGGGGCTAGGTGCCCAAGCGCTTGGACGGCCAGGACACCGTTGACGTTGCGGTGCATCTTTTGCACCGCTTGCAGGCCGAAGGGATGGCAGTCCAGGACTGCCAATGGAGCGTCGAGTACGGGACGGTCGGCAAGACCCGGCTGCCCGTCTCGGCCCGCGTCGTGGTCGACCTTGTGCCGCTGAGGGGGTAGGGCGATGGCTGGTCCCTTTGTCCCTACGCCTCAGGCGACTCCGGTGGTCAACCCCGCCGTTGGCTCGACTGGGGCGCCCCCGCTGCCCTACATCTCGAACTCGGAGTACATCTTCGCTCCGACCGGCATGGCAGTGTCGGACCTCAACCCCGGCGCGGCCCCGGCGGCCCAAGCCCAGTCTCTGGCCGATGTCATCCGCCGGGCGACCAGGTGGGCGGACTCGATCTGTTTTGGAGCGGACCCCGGCACCAACGGCGCGAGCATCGCCGCCAGCCTCACCGTGGATCAAGCCACCATCCGCATCAAGCGCGGGGAGTTGCGCCTGATCTGTGACTACCGGCCCCTGGTGGAGCTCGTCGGCGTGGCGATCGGGACGGGCATCGGCTCGCTGGCGCCCATCGACGCCAGCCTCTTCGCGCAGGCCAGGCCCGGGCGGCGCACCTGGACCCTTCCCTTCTCAGGCCCGGGCACCATCTACCGCTCCGGGGATCTTCCCACCACGCTTCCCTACGGCGCCTCGTCCGGGTCCGTGTACGCGGTCTGGTCGTATGTGAACGGCTATCCCCACACGAGCCTTGCCTCCAACGTCGCGCAGGGGGCGACCACCTGCGTGGTGAGCGCCACGGACGGCGGCGGGGGACTCTGGGCGGTCTACCCGGCCTCAGGGGCTTTCCCGGGCACGGATCTGCAAGTGGTGGACGGCCAGTACACCGAGCGGGTGTTTGTGCAGGCCATTACGCCGAACTCGCCCAGCGTCGGCCAAGCCACCCTCACCACCACGCCGTTCGCCAACGCTCATACCGTTCCCGCGTCGCCGGACTTCATTCCTCTGACGGGGATACCGGAGAACGTCCACCAGGTCGCCATCTCGCTCACCACCATGCTCATCAAGACCAGGGGCGTGCGCGGTCTGGTGATGCCTACGACTCCGGGAGCAAGGCCCTCGGACCAGATGGCCAAGCAGCTCGGCCAAGCAGGCGCGCTCGAGGACTACGACGTGGCACGCAAGCTACTTGCGGAATCGGGCCTCATCGTTCATTTGAAGCACGCCGGCTCTTACTGACATGGGCCGCGCCGCAGTCCGCGCCGCAGTGGTCGCCACGATCACGAACGGCAATCTGCCCTATCTGGGTTCGGTGTACCCCGCTCGTCCGGTCTATGCGACCGAGGAGGCGTACACCGCCTCCCTGACGGGCCAAGCCATCCAGGAATCCGCCAACGGCTCAGCCTGCGTGATGGTCGTCAACATCCTCTCCGACGACCGGACCCGCTACGCGGATGTCGGACGCGCGGCGGTGGCGGACTTCAACAAGCACCTCGTGCAACTTGAGTTGTTCTTCGCCTGCGAGACGCAGGGAAACCTCACGGTTGCGGACGCTGGCATCGCCGCCCAGCAGGACTACGACACGATCGTCGACGCCCTCACCATCCTCATCCGGGCCAACCCCACCATGGGCGCCCCGGCGTCGGTCTGGTCCGCTGCCGAGTTCTCCTACGGAGTGCGCCACGAGCAGTCCGTGGCCTTCAACCCCCAGCAGTCCACCTCCGTCCTCATCAACGGCCTCGTCTCTTTCCAGGCATGGGAGCAGGACGTGGGCACCGGCGTCTGAAAGGACCCTCAATGTTGCAGCCCATGTTCAACGCCGGCCCCCTTCCGCGGACATGGGGAGGGCTGCGCAACGCGGACACCGGCGCCACCCTCTCCCTCGCCCCGGGCGAGGAGGCACAGGTCGACGTGCCGGCCGGGTTCACCGATCCCTACCTCAAGCCCGTCGTCCAGGGCGCAAAGAAGCACCCGAAGGAAGTCGCAGCACCGGAGCCGCCCGTCATCCCTGAGCCGGCACTGTCCGGCGAGACGAAGGAGAAGTAGGCCATGGCTGGTGGCACTGGCACCGTCTATCCAGTATCCGGATCCCAAATAGGACTTGCGGTTGAGAAGACGCGAGGCACCCTCGAGGCCGCCCCGCAGTACATGTTCCCGATCACGAGCCCGAAGTACGACCCGATGCAGACCTACATCCCAGACCAGACCCTCCAGGGGTCCGCCGTCAAGACCTACGCCGAGATCCTTGGGATGCGGTACGACAAGCACGGCTGGACCGCGCCTGTCTACCTGGACAGCTTCCCTATCATCCTCGCCGGCATCCTTGGCTCTCCCGACACCCTGGTTACGGCGCCCACAGCGAACACGCTGGCAGCGGCGGCGCTCCCCGGGGCGACCACGCTGACCCTGACCACAGCCGGAACCGCCGGCACCTGGATCACGGTCGGCACCTACCCCACGCTGGAGACGCACCTGGTCACCGCGGTGACCAGCGTCACGCCATTTACCGCGACCCTTGCCACCCCGCTGATCTACGCCCAGGCGGACGGCGCGACCGTGACGGGCCTCACGGCCCACAAGTCCTCCCTGAACAACACCGGCCAGTTCCAGCCCTACTCGCTGTCCCTTTGGGACAACGACAACGAGGAGTGGCGCTCGATGGCCGGGTGCCAGCTCGGTGAGGTCAGCATCAAGGGCAACGCGACGGGACTGGTCGAGTACACGGTCACCCTCATGGGCAACCCAGCGACCAAGAACGTGGCAGCCCCCTCGGTGGCCTACACGGGCACGCTCACGGTCGCCCCGTGGACCTTCACCTTCCTGCTCGGTGGCACCCAGGTGCAGTCCGTGGAGGACTGGGAGATCACGCTGAACCGGGACACCAAGGAAGTCCCGGCCCTCACCGGGACCCAGGAGTACCTGGAGTACTTCGCCGACATGCTCGATATCACAGCGAAGATCACCTTCGACGAGCAGTCCGGCAGCCCCTACCTCGAGGCTTACGAGAACGGCGTCGAGCAGTCGATCGACATGACCCTGTTCGACATGAAGACCGGCTTCGCCCTCAACCTGCACAGCTCGAACGCCGCCTTCACCACCGGCAGCTTGGAGCGGGGCAACGCCGAGTGGGTGAAGGTGCCGATCGATGTCCAGCCCCTTCCCACGGCGGCAGATGCGCTGGACGGCGGGGTGTCGCCGATCCTGGCGACGGTCGCCAACTCCATCACCACGGCCTACGCACCCAACAGCGTCTGATCCCGCAAGTCAAAGGAGCCAACATGCGAACAGTCGAGATCCCCGGAGGCGTCGCCTCCTTCCGCGAGCGAGGCAAAGACGAGATCCCGATTCGCTCCCAAAAGGTGCTCGGGGCCGCCATCGCGTCGGCGCGTTCGCACTTCCCGGAGAGCCCCGAGCTCTTCGAGCCGCTGAAAGAAGGCGAGACCCAGGAGTCTCGCGCCGAGCGCCTTGGGCTGGAGTCGGCAGCGCTCTCTCCGGCCCAGGCCCTTTCGCTCATGACCCTCCAGGAAGCCACCGTGGTGGCGCTCCTGGCGGAGTGGACGATCGGTCGCCCTCTCCCGACGCTCGACAACCTGGACCAGCTCGGCGTGGACCTCTACACGGCCCTCATGGACGCGGTGGGCGGCATCGCCGCGTCCGAGGACTTGGACACGCCGGACTTCTCGGTGCAGCCGATGACGGCTGAGGGAAGCCCTACGTTGCCCTCGCCGTCCTCCGATGGGCGCTCCGAGGGCGAAGCCGTCGCCAACCCGATCCCGACGTCGCCGCCCGCTACCGGGAGTACCGCTACCGCCGTCTGATCGCCATGACGCACGAGGAGTACTTGGACGAACCAGCGGCCGTGGTCGCCTGGACGCTCAAGTTCGCCGAGATGGATGCCCAGATCGAAGCCGACGAGATCAAAGAAGAGGCCGACAAGGCCAAGCGGAGGCGGCAGTGATCAACGTGGACGGCACGATCGCTGGGCTGGAGCTGCTGGCGAAGCGCGTCACCGATGCCACCGAAGCCATCGCGGCCGACGCTGCGCACGTCTTCCAGGAGCGGGCGATGGAGTTCGCCCCCGTGGGGATGGCAGGCAACTCCACCAACGCGGCGGGCGATCTGGCCCGCTCGATCCACGTGGAGGGCCCCTACGGCTCGGGTGGGGGCTACGTCGCCCGCGTCGGTCCCACGGTCACCACGGCCAACCCAGGGCCCGGAGGAGTCACGTACAACTACGGGCGCCTGCGTGAGTTCGGGGGCACCATCGTCCCCCACGTTTCGGCCGCTCTGGTGTTCACCAAGATGGGCCAGACCTACACGCGGGCAAGCGTGACTCAGGTGGGCTCGCACTACCTGCTTCGGGCGCGCCTCGAGGGCATGAGCGCCGTTGAGGGACGCATCCAGGTCCGTCTGACCTGGGCAGTGGGAGGGGCGTAGCCGTGGCCGGCAACATGATCCCTCCCGCAGTCATCGACATCATCGCCAACGACGACGGGTTCTTGAAGACGATCGCCAAGGACACCGCCCTCTTGAAGAAGTGGGCCACGACCGAGACGCGTACCCAACTCGGCGCAGACTCGGGCTTGTTGGACAAGACCCTGGCCGACGACTTCGGCAAACTGAAGACCTTCGCCTCCCAGGTCAGCCAGACCCAGCTCGGCGCGGACGCGGCCCTGTTTCAAGCCAAGTTCGTCCAGGTGGAAGACCAGC
>JAJZJY010000251.1 GCA_021809885.1 Actinomycetes bacterium | reverse complement strand
CTGCGACCGCTGGGACGAAGTGGCCGCCGAGTACGGCGCGGCGTGCGCCACCGTCGGCCGGCGCGTCAGGGTGGAAGCGTCGGGGTCGCCCCGCGAAGGTGACGCCGTGGCCGTCGACGGGGAGGGCCGCCTGGTCGTCGACTTCGGCACCGGCCGGCTGGAGGCGCTGGCGGCCGGCGACGTCGTCCACCTCCGGGATGCCCGAGCCCCGCTCCGGCCGCCCCCGCAGGCGTAGCCTCGAGGCATGCGAGCGCTGATCTTGTGCGGCGGGGCCGGTACACGGTTGCGGCCCATCACCCACACCCGGGCGAAGCAGCTGGTGCCGGTGGCGAACAAGCCGATCCTCTTCTACGGCCTGGAGGCGATTGCAGGGGCGGGGATCAAGCAGGTCGGGATCATCGTCGGGGACACCGCCGCCGAGGTGGAGGAAGCCGTCGGCGACGGCGGCGCCTGGGGCCTCGAGGTCACCTACATCCTCCAGGAGGCGCCCCTGGGACTGGCGCACTGCGTGTTGATCGCCCGCGACTGGCTCGGCGACGACGACTTCGTGCTCTGGCTGGGCGACAACCTGCTGGAGCAGGACCTGCAGGGGTTCGTGGACCGCTTCGAGGCGGACCGGGTGGCGACCATGACCCCGACGCTCACCGGCGGGCAGGACCGGCCGGCAGCGGCGCAGATCCTCTTGAAGCGGGTGCCCGACCCCCACCGCTTCGGGATAGCGGAGCTGGACCGGGAAGGGCGCGTGGTGCACCTGGTCGAGAAGCCGGAGCAGCCGCGGTCGGACCTGGCGCTGGTCGGTGTCTACCTGTTCGATCCGACGATCCACGAGGCGGTGGCGTCGATCTCCCCGTCGGCCCGGGGCGAGCTCGAGATCACCGACGCGATCCAGTGGTTGATCGACCACGGCCGCCGGGTTCGCTCGGAGGTGTTGGAGGGATGGTGGATCGACACCGGGAAGCTGACGCCGCTGCTCGACGCCAACCGGCTGTTGCTGGAGATGATCGAACCGCGCATGGAGGGCGAGGCGGACGCCGGGTCGCGGCTCGACGGGCGGGTGGTCGTCGAACCCGGTGCCCGCCTCGTACGCTCCCACGTGCGGGGACCGGCGGTGATCGGTGCGGGCAGCGAGGTGGTCGACTCCTTCATCGGGCCGTTCACGGCGATCGGCCAGCGCTGCCACATCGAAGGTTCGGAGGTCGAGCACTCGGTGGTCATGGATGACAGCAGCATCGTCGACGCCGGGCGGATCGAGGACTCGTTGCTGGGCCACCACGTTGCGGTGAGCCGCTCACGGGCGCTGCCGCGCGCCACGCGCCTGATGGTGGGCGACCACTGCCAGGTGGCGATCGGCACCTGAACGGGGGGAGACGCCTGCCGGCTGGCGTAGCCTCGTTCGTCATGCATCTGTTGGTGACAGGCGGCGCCGGGTTCATCGGTTCCAACTACACGCGTTGGGTGCTGGAGAACAGCGACGACCGGGTGACGGTGTACGACGCGCTGACCTATGCAGGCAACCGTTCGACCCTGCGGGACGTCGAGGAACGCTGGGGGGAGCGGTTGGGGTTCGTGCACGCCGACGTGTGCGACGCCGGCGCCCTGGCTGCGGCCGCCGCCGGTTGCGACGCCGTCGTGCACTTCGCGGCCGAGAGCCACGTGGACCGCTCCATCGTCGGGCCCGACGCCTTCGTGCGGACCAACTGCGTGGGCACCAACACGGTGATGCGGGTGTGCCGGGAGCTGGGCACGCCAAAGGTCGTGCACATCTCCACCGACGAGGTGTACGGCTCGGTCGGAACGGGTCACTCCAAGGAGACGGACGCCCTCGAGCCGCGCTCGCCCTACAGCGCGTCCAAGGCGGGCTCGGATCTCATCGCCCTGTCCTACCACTCGACCTACGGGTTGCCTGTGGTGGTGACGCGCAGCTCCAACAACTTCGGGCCGTGGCAGTACCCGGAGAAGGTGATCCCGCTGTTCACCACCAACCTCCTCGACGGGAGGACCGTGCCCCTGTACGGTGACGGGCTCAACCAGCGCGACTGGCTGCACGTGGAGGACAACTGCGCCGCCGTCGACCGGGTCCTGCGGTCAGGGGAGCCGGGGGAGATCTACAACATCGGCGCCGGTGCGGAGATCACCAACCGGGAGCTGACCGAGCGCATCCTCGCGCTGTGCGGCGCCGGCCCCGAGCGCATCGAGATGGTCCCGGACCGCCTCGGCCACGACCGTCGCTACGCGCTCGACACGGCGAAGGTGCGGGCCCTCGGTTGGCAGCCGCGCCGGGGCTTCGACGATGCCCTGGCCGCCACCGTCGAGTGGTACCGCGACAACCGCTGGTGGTGGGAACCCCTCGAGGGAGGGTCGGCCGGGAGCGTCCGGGCGACACCGTGAGGGTTCTGCTCACCGGGGCGGGTGGCCAGCTCGGCGTCGAGCTGCAGGCGGCCTTCGGCGGTCGCCACCACGAGCTCGTCGCTGCCGATCGCACCCGCCTCGACATCGGCGACCGGGATGCCGTCGCGTCCCTCGTCGGCGCCGTCGGGCCCGACCTGGTGGTCAACGCGGCCGCATGGACGGCGGTCGATGCCTGCGAGTCGGATCCTGATCGGGCCTGGCGGGTCAACGCCCTCGGGGCGCGCCATGTCGCCGAAGCAGCGGCGCGCGCCGGCGCCCACATCCTGCACGTCTCGACCGACTACGTCTTCGACGGCACCAAGGAGGCGCCCTATCTGGAATGGGACGAGCCCCGCCCGCTCTCGGTCTACGGGACCAGCAAGCTCGGCGGCGAGCGGGAGGTCGTCGCCGCCTGCCCAGGGGCGACGGTGGTTCGCACCTCGTGGGTCGTCGGGCCGCACGGCTCCAACATGGTGAGGACCATCCTCCGCCTGGCCGAGCGGGGCGGACCGCTTGCCTTCGTCGACGACCAACGCGGCTGCCCCACATTCACGGCGGACCTGGCGGCCAAGCTGTACGAGCTCGGCGTGGCCCGCCGGCCGGGCATCTTCCACGTGACGAACCAGGGGGTCACGACCTGGTACGGCTTCGCCCGGGACGTCCTCGCCGCCGCCGGCGACGATCCCCGACGCGTCGCGCCCATCACTACCGCCGAGCTGCAGCCGCCCCGGCCGGCGCCGCGCCCCGCCAACTCGGTGCTCGACAACGCCGCGCTGCGGCTCGCCGGCGAGCGGCTCCTGCCCGACTACCACGACAGCCTCGAGCGCACCGTCCGGCGCCTCACCGCATGAACGGACGGTCAGCAGGGCGCGCCGGTGCACCGGCCGTCGCCGCGGTCGTTGTCAACTACAACGCCGGGCCCCACCTCGCCGCCTGCCTGGCGTCACTCCTCCGGGCCGGCGTGGCGGAGCGCATCGTTGTCGACAACGCATCCACGGACGGCTCCTACGACCTGGCTCGCGTCGCCGACCCGCAGGTGGAATGGGTCGACAGCGGCGCCAACCTCGGCTACGGCCGGGCCGCCAACCTGGGAGCGGGGAAGACAGACCGGCCCTACCTGCTCGTCTGCAACCCGGACATAACAGTGGACGAGCGAGCCGTGGACGCCCTCGTCGAGCGCCTCGAGACCGACGGGTCGCTCGGCTTCGTCGGCCCGCGGATCTTGAACCCGGACGGCTCTGTCTACCCGTCGGCTCGCACCTTCCCGGACCTCGTCGACGCACTCGGTCACGGGGTGCTCGGCCTCCTGGCGCCGCGCAACCGGTTCACGGCCCGCTACCGGATGCTCGATTGGGACCACGAGCGGGCCGCCCACGTCGACTGGGTGTCGGGAGCGTGCGTTCTCGCCCGCCGGGCGGCGTGGGATGACGTCGGAGGCTTCGATCCCGCCTACTTCATGTACCTGGAGGACGTCGACCTGTGCTGGCGCGCCTCGCGCGCCGGGTGGGCTGCCGGCTACGAGCCGGCAGCGACGGTGACCCACGTCCAAGGGGCGTCCGCCGACCGCCACCCGTACCGCATGCTGGCGGCCCACCACCGCTCGCTCTGGAGGTTCGCCCGCAGCAACTCCGCCGGCTGGCGGCGCCTGGCCCTGCCCGTGGTCGGCGCCGGCCTCGTCGGCCACCTTGGCGTGGCGGCCGCCCAGCACCGCTTCGCCGGTGGCGCTCCGGCGCAGGCGATCCGCTCAGGGGCCCGCCGGCGGATACCCTGACTGCGCTATGGGCAAGGCCTCCTCCAGCAAGAAGGTAGCGCGCGTCGCCGGCATCGGCGGAGGTCGCACCAACCGTTCCCGGCGGTCGTGGGGTTACACGGCCGTCATCACCGTCATCGTCGTGCTCGGTGTGGCGCTCAGCTACACGAGCCGGCAGGGCTACATCACCCGCATCCACAACACGACCGTCGCCAACGCCAAGGTGGCTCCCAAGGTGGGCGGCACCCCGTGGAACGAGGGGTACGGCATCTGGATCTGCGGCAAATGGGTTCCGGCCATCAAGCGCCCCGTGACCACCACGGGGATCACCACGGCCGGCAACGGCGTCATCCACATCGCCCCCAAGGTCCAGGCCGCTGCCGGCCGCAACGCGACCCTCGGCGAGTTCGCCACATCGGTCGGCATGACGCTGTCCGGCAACCAGGTCCAGCTGCCCAAGGGCAAGGACTACGTCAACGGCAACAGCTGCGGGTCACGGCCGGCCCAGGTCTTCGTCAAGGAGTACGCCTTCGTCGGCGACCCGACGGGAGCGATCCTCAACCAGGACCCGCGCACCGTCCGGCTGCAGGACCAGGCCCTGATCACGATCGCGTTCGTCCCCAGCTCGGAGAAGGGCAAGATCCCTCCGCCGCCGGCGTCGGTCCAGAAGGCCCTGCAGAAGGCGGCCACCCCGACGACGACCACGACCCTCCCATCCAAGACCATCACCGTCCCGCCGACCTCCTCCAAGACCGTGAAGGGCCGCACCTCCCCGACGACTGTGAAGGGCCGCACCTCCCCGACGACTGTGAAGGGCGGGACAACCACCCCGACGACGGCCAAGAAGTCGTGAGCGGCGGGCGCCCGACCGGTCGCTGTCGAAGGTAGTCGTTGCGACCGGTACCGACAGCCGTGGTGCTGGTCGGCGGCATGGGCACCCGCCTCCGCCCACTGACTCTCAGCACGCCCAAGCAGATGCTCCCCGTCGGCAGCCGCCCCATGATCGAACACGTCGTCGAGCACCTCGCCCGTCACGGTGTCCAGGAGGTCGTCCTGGCCCTCGGCTTCCGGCCTGACGCCTTCACGGCCGCCTACCCCGACGGGCGCTGCAACGGTGTGCGCTTGCGGTACGCGGTCGAGCCCCGACCACTCGACACCGCCGGGGCGGTCGCGTTCGCCGCAGCGGAGGCCGGCGTCGACCGGACGGTCGTCGCTTGCAACGGCGACGTCCTCACCGACATGGACCTGAGCGAGCTCATCGACTTCCACCGCCGCCAGGGTGCCGCCGCCACCATCCACCTCACGCCCGTGGACGATCCATCCCGCTACGGGGTGGTGTCGACCGACGACGAAGGACGGGTGATGGCATTCATCGAGAAGCCATCGATCGAGGCAGCCCCGACCAACCTCATCAACGCCGGGACCTACGTCCTCGAACCGGAGGTGCTCGCTGCCATCCCACGGGGCCGCCCGGTCTCCATCGAGCGGGAGACCTTCCCAGCGCTCGCGGCGCAGGGACGTCTGTACGCACTCGCGTCGGCGGCCGCCTGGATAGACGCTGGCACGCCGGCGTCCTACCTGGCGGCCAACCTCCGCCACGCCACCGACGGGCCCGCCGGCGGCGTCGACACCACGGCTTCGGTGACCTCCAGCGTCATCGCTGCAGGCGTCACGATCGGCCCGGGCGCCGTGGTCGAGCGGTCGGTGCTGATGCTGGGTGCTGACATCGGGCGGGGCGCACTCGTACGGGACTCGCTCGTCGGGCCGGGCGCGCGGATCGGCGACCGGGCCCGTCTCGACGGCCTGTCGGTCGTCGGCGCTGGCGTCGAGGTGCCGGCGGGGGAGGAGCTGGTCGGGGTTCGCCTACCGGCGTCATGAGGGTCCTCGTCGCCGGGGGAGCTGGCTTCCTCGGCTCGCACCTGGTGGAGCGGCTCCTCGCGGAGGGCCGCAGCGTCGACGTGGTCGACGACCTGTCGACCGGGACCCTCGCCAACCTGGCCGACGCTCGTTCCGACCCGGGACGCCAGCTCCGCTTCCACCAGTTGGACATCCGCACCGCCGAGCTCGACGCGCTGGTCGGGCGCCGCGAGGCGGAGGTGGCCTACCACCTCGTCGCCTCGCCGGCCGGCCCGGACAGTGCACTGCAGGTCGCCCTCATCGGCGGGCTGCGGCTCTTGGAGGCGGCTCGCCGCGGGCGCATCGGCAAGGTCGTGTTCGTGCTGCGCGCTTCGGAGCTGTACGCCGATGCCACCGCCGGCCAGCTCCCCATCCGGGAATCGCACCTGCAGCAGCCCCGCACCGTCGACGCCGTGGTGGCGCGGGCCGTGCTCGACTCCCTGCACCTGTACCGCGAGCGCCACGCCGTGGAGTACACGGCGCTCGCCGTGGGGGAGGTGTACGGCCCGCGGGCAGCTCCCACCGGTGGGCTGGTCGGTGCCCTCTGCGCCGGGCTCGTCCGCGGCGGACCGTGCCCGGTCCCCGGCGACGGCCGCCAGACCAGCGACTACCTGTACGTCGACGACGCCGTCGACGCCCTGGCACGCAGCGCCGGGCGGGGCAGCGGCCTGGTGCTCAACGTGGGCACCGGCCAGGAGACGAGCGCCAACGCCGTCTTCGGCGTGCTCGCCGCTGCCGCCGGGCTCGACCGGC
>JAJZJY010000250.1 GCA_021809885.1 Actinomycetes bacterium | reverse complement strand
CCGTGGTGCTGGGGGCGCCGGGGATCGGCGCGGCGTTGGAGGCCGGGGCGGCCGGCCGGGGCGGCCCCATCACGGCCTGCGTGCTCCCCGCTGCCACCCTCTACGTCGGTGCGCCGGCGACCCTCTCCGGCGGCAATCCCGCTCCGGGCCGGGACGCGGTCGTCGTCGCCTTCTCGCCGGGACGGTGACCCCCCGCGCGGGGGATGCCGGCACCCCCCGGCGCGACCCCCCGCCCAACCGCCCGAGCGGCCGATCCTCGCCGTGCACCGCCGTGGGTAGGGTGACCGCCATGACCGATCGGGAGTTGGAGCAGCGCGGCATCAACGTCATCCGGGGCCTGGCGATGGACGCGCCGCAGCGGGCCAACTCCGGACATCCGGGCACCGCCATGGCGCTGGCGCCGCTCGCCCACGTGCTGTGGACGCGGATCATGCGCTACGACCCGACCCACCCCGACTGGCCCGACCGGGATCGCTTCGTGCTCTCCTGCGGGCACGCCTGCATCCTGCTGTACTCCATGCTGTACCTCACCGGCTACGGCGTCGAGCTCGACGACCTGAAGGCCTTCCGCCAGCTCCACAGCCGGGCCGCCGGCCATCCCGAGGTGCACCACCTGCCGGGCGTCGAGGTGACGACCGGGCCCCTCGGGCAGGGAGTGGGCAACGCTGTCGGCCTCGGCATGGCGGAGAGGATGCTGCGCTCCCGTTACGGGTCGGACCTGGTGGACCACCACACGTTCGTGATCTGCAGCGACGGTGACCTGATGGAAGGACTCAGCCACGAGGCCGCCTCCCTGGCGGGCCACCTCGGGCTCGGGCGGCTGGTGTACGTCTACGACGACAACCACATCACCATCGACGGGCCGACGGAGCTGGCCCTCACCGACGACCCGGTCAAGCGGTTCGAGGCCTACGGCTGGCACACCGAGCTCGTCGGCGAGATCGCCAACGACACCGACGCCCTGGAGGCAGCCGTGCGACGGGCGATGGCCGAGGAGGACCGCCCGTCGTTGATCGTCCTTCGCAGCCACATCGGTTACCCCTCGCCCCACCTGACCGACTCCCCCAAGGCCCACGGGAGCCCGCTCGGCGACGACGAGGTCCGGGCCACCAAGGAGATCCTCGGCCTCCCAGCCGGCGAGGATTTCTTCGTCCCCGACGACGTGCTCGGGATGTACCGGGCGATGGTCCCCCGCGGCCGGGCGCTCCGGGAGGACTGGGAGGCGCGCCTGTCCCGCTGGGGCGGCGACCGGGCGGAGTGGGACGCCCTTTGGGCGAACCGCGGCCTGCGCGGGTGGCAGGACGAGCTGCCGGTTTGGGAGAAGGCGGGTGAGCAGGTCGCCACCCGCCACTCGGCAAACACGGTCCTCAACGCGGTCGCGCCGATGGTCCCCGGCCTGGTCGCCGGCGGCGCCGACCTGACCGGCAACACCGGGACCAAGCTCGACGGAGCCCCCCAGCAGAGCCGGGAGCACCCTGAAGGGCGGGCGATCGCCTTCGGCGTTCGTGAGCACGCCATGGGGGCCGCCATGAACGGGCTCTCACTGCACGGGGGGGTCATCCCGGTGGGGGGGACCTTCTTCGTCTTCAGCGACTACATGCGGCCGTCGGTGCGCCTGGCCGCCCTCTCCGAGGCGAAGGTCGTCTACTTCTGGTCCCACGACTCGGTCGGCCTGGGCGAGGACGGACCGACCCACCAGCCCGTCGAGCAGCTCGCGGCGATGCGGGCCATGCCGCAGCTGAGGGTCATCCGCCCGGCCGATGCCAACGAGTCCGCCCACGCCATCCGAGTCGCCCTCGAGCGCAACGGCCCGACGGCGATCTGCCTGTCCCGCCAGAACCTGCCCGTGCTGGACGGCAGCGCCCGCCTCGCCAGCGCCGGCGTCGAGCGCGGCGCCTACGTGCTCGTCGCAGGCGACGCCGACCCCGACGTGGTGCTGATCGGCACCGGGTCGGAGGTGTGGGTGTGCGTCGAGGCCGCCAAGCTCCTCGAGGAGGACGGGATCACCGCCCGGGTCGTTTCGATGCCGAGCTGGGAGCTCTTCGACGAGCAGGACGACGACTACCAGGACTCCGTCCTCGGGCCCGGAGCACCCATCCTGTCGGTGGAGGCGGCGTCGTCGTTCGGCTGGGCCCGCTGGGCGGACGACTCGGTGGCGATCGACCACTTCGGTGAGTCCGGTCCGGGCGAGGAGGTCCTCGCCGATCTCGGCTTCACGCCCCAGCACGTCGCCGGCCGGGCCCAGGCGCTGCTCGACGAGCTCGACGGGATCGGCTACGACGATGACGACGACGACGAGGAGGACGACCTGTGACCCGCTTGCACCAGCTCTACGACGAGCAGCACCAGAGCCCCTGGATCGACAACCTGACCCGGCCGGGCATCCTCGGCGGCGGCCTCCAGGAGCTCGTCGACAAGGGCGTCCGGGGGGTGACGTCCAACCCGACGATCTTCGAGAAGGCCATGACCGGCTCGGACGCCTACGACGAGCAGTTCGCCGAGCTGATCCGGACCGACACCGTGGAGAACGCCTTCTGGACGATGGCGGTGGACGACGTCTCCCACGCCTGCGGGCTGCTGCGCCCCGTGCACGACGCCAGCGCAGGCGCCGACGGCTTCGTGTCGCTGGAGGTGGCGCCGTCACTGGCCACCGACACCGCCGGCACGGTCGACGCCGCCCGCAACCTCCACGAGCGGATCTCGCTCCCCAACCTGATGGTGAAGATCCCGGCCACCGAGGAGGGGGTGCCGGCCATCCGCCAGATGATCGCTGAGGGGCGGAACATCAACGTCACGCTCATCTTCTCCATCCCTCGCTACGAGGAGGTGATGGAGGCCTACCTCTCCGGCCTGGAGGCGTTCGACGCCGCGGGCGGCGACGTGTCGCAGGTCCACAGCGTGGCGTCGTTCTTCGTCAGCCGCGTCGACACGGAGGTCGACCGTCGGCTGGATGGCCTCGGCGCAGCGACGGCAGCGCTGCGGGGCAAGGCCGCCGTCGCCCAGGCGCGCCTCGCCTACGACCGCTTCGGCGACCGCTTCGGCGGCCAGCGCTGGGAGGCGCTGGCAGCCAAGGGCGCCCACGTGCAACGCCCGCTCTGGGCATCGACCTCGACGAAGAACCCGGCGTACCCGGACCTGCTCTACGTCGACAGCCTCATCGGCCCCGACACGGTCGACACCATGCCGGACGCGACCGTGGCCGCCTTCTTGGACCACGGCACCGTCGGGCGCACCGTCGACTCCGACGTGGACGGCGCCGGCGCCCACCTCGAGCAGCTCGCTGCGGCGGGCGTCGACATGGCCGACGTCGCACGGGTCCTGGAAGAAGAGGGCGTCGCCAGCTTCGCGAAGAGCTTCGGCGAGCTCATCCAGTCGCTGTCGGACAAGGCCAACGCGCTGCACACCCGCAACTGACCTCGGCCACCGTGTCGGGCGTTTAGTCTGCTCCCGTGCACGGACAGCTGACGGTCGTCGACGACCTCCCCGGCGCCTTCGCCGGCGCCGTGGTCGAAGCCTGGCAGGCCCGCAGCGGCGAGCTGTTCAGCCTCGCCCTGTGCGGGGGCACCACAGCCCGACCGTGCTACGAACGGCTCGCCGCCGAGGGCCTCAGCGCCATCGACTGGCTGTCGGTCAACGTGTACTGGGGTGACGAGCGCTGCGTTCCGCCCGACGACCCCGACTCCAACCAGCTCCTCGGCCGCCAGGCACTGCTCGAGCGCGTCGGCGGGGCGAACGCGGTCTACCCCATGGACTGCGAGGTCGGCCCCGACGCATACGCCCTGCGGCTCGGGGAGGTCGGCAAGCTCGACGTCATCCACCTCGGCATGGGCCCCGACGGCCACACGGCGTCGCTGTTCCCGGGATCGGAGGCCCTCGGCGCCGACCCGGGACAGCTCGTGGCCCGCAACGTCGACCCGTCCGGACGCAACGAGCACCCCCGGATGACCCTCACCCTGTCGGGGATCGCCAGGGCACGCCTCGTCGTCTTCACGGTGGCGGGGGCCGCCAAGCGCGAGACGCTGCAGGCGGTCGTCGACGGCGCCGACCTGCCCGCCGGCCGGGTGACCGCTGACCGGGTGCTGTGGCTGGTCGACCGGGAGGCCGCCCCTCAACGCCTCCCCGCTCCGTGAGCCCGGCCCGCCCGCCGTCCGCCCGGACCACAGGCGACACCGAGCTCGACCGCCGCCTCGAGGAGCTGCTCGACGCCGCCGGCGTGACCGCCAACCGCGACCAGCTCCTCGAGTTGCTCGTGACCGTCGTCCGCCTGTCCTCGGACCGTTCCGACCGCCTCGACCTGAAGATCGCCACCGCCGCCTTGCGGGAGATGGCCGACGGCTTCGAGCTGTTCGCGCCCTACCGCTCCGTCCGGAAGATCACCATGTTCGGGTCGGCCCGCACGGCGACCAGCGATCCCCTCTACGCCCTGGCCCGCGATCTCGCCGCCCTGCTGGCCGCCCACGGGTGGTCAACGGTCACCGGCGCCGGACCGGGGATCATGGCCGCCGGCCTCGAAGGCGCCGGAGCGGACCATGCCTTCGGCATCAACATCCGCCTGCCCTTCGAGCAGGGGGCGAACGAGTTCATCGCCTCCGACCCGAAGCTCGTGTCGATGAAGTACTTCTTCACCCGCAAGCTGCTGCTCATCAAGGAGTCCTACGGTTACGCGGTGCTCCCTGGGGGGTTCGGCACCCTCGACGAGGCGTTCGAGCTGTTGACCCTCCTGCAGACCGGAAAGGCGGAGCCGGCCCCCGTCGTACTGCTCGACGTCCCCGGCGGGACGTACTGGCAGAAGTGGGAGGCTTTCGTCGTTGGAGAAGTAGCGGCCCGGCGCCTGATCGCCGACGACGACCGGAGGCTGTACACCATCGTCGACGGCGTCGACGCCGCTGCCGCCGAGATCCTCGGCTTCTACCGCAACTACCACTCGCTGCGCTGGGTCGGCGACACGCTCGTCATCCGCCTCGAGCGCCGGCCCACCGAGGCGGAGGTCGACGATCTCACCGCCCGCTTCGGTGACATCGTGCGGGGAGCGATCGCCGTCCTCGACCAGCCGTTGCCCGCCGAGCGCCGGGCCGAGCAGTTCCCCGAGCTGGCCCGCGTCGCCCTTCGCTTCGACCGGGTGTCCTACGCCCGCCTGCGGGACCTGATCGCCGCCGTCAACCAGCTCGACAGCGCCCCCCCGCCGATCCGGCTGCGCTGAGCTCGGATCAGTCCCGGTCGTCGGGCTCCCCCAGGACGCCGATCGCCTTGTCCACCGCCCGGCGGGCACGCGTCAGCCTCCGCTCGTCGACGGGGAGCTCAACGCCTCCGCTGTCGATGGACTCCCGCAGCCGCTCGATGACCAGGTCGGCGAGCTCCTCGCTGATGGCCTGCAGCCGTTCCCGTATGTCGGCGAGCTCCCCGGCCATCGGCAGGAGGCTACGCCCGGCAGGTCGTGCCCGCCGGGGGTGGCCGTCCGGAGAGCAGGTAGGCGTCCACCACCTGCTGCACGCACCGGCTGGCGAAGTAGCCGGTGTGGCCGTAGCCGTCGCGGGTGACCAGCACGCCGTGGGCGAGCTCCCCGGCGAGCGAGCGGGCCCAGGCGTAAGGCGTCACCGGGTCGTGGGTCGAGCCGACGACGACGATGGGGGGCGACCCAGGAGCCCGGATCGGCCCCACCCGGCGGGTTGCCGGGACCGGCCAGGTGGTGCACTGCACCTCGCTCTCCAAGTCGGCGAGGCCGAACACCGGAGCCTGGCGGGCCACCGCCGGGGCGGCCGCCTCGATCGCCGCCAGGCTCGGAGCGGGAGCATCCTCGCAGTCGACGGCGGTCTCGGCCTCGATCGTGTTGGCGTAGCGGCCGTCGGCGTAGCGCCCGACGTAGGAGTCGAACATCGCCAGCGCTGGGCGGCCGTTGCCCGCGGCGGCGGCGGCGATGGCCTGGCCGAGCAAGCCCCACCCGGCGGCCGGGACGTACAGGCCGGCAACGGTCGCGTAGAGCAGCACGGTCCGGTCGACCGCCTGGCCTGTGCCAGCCACGGCGAGCGGGCGCCTCGCGCTGCGGGCGAGGAGCCGCTCGTAGGCAGCGATGACCCCGGCGGCAGTGCTCGCCGGCCGCCAGCCGCAGTGGCCGGCTGCGCAGGTCGCTGCGAAGGCGTCGAACTCGGCCTCGATGGCCCTGGTCTGCGCGGCGAGCAGCGCCAGGGGCCCGACGGCGGGGTCGATGGCGCCGTCGAGCACCATGGCTCCGACACGACGGGGGAACAGCTGGGCATACGTCGCACCGAGGAGGGTGCCGTAGGAGAAGCCCAGGTAGGTGAGCTTGGCCTCGCCCAGCGCCGCCCGGATCCGGTCCAGGTCGCGTGCCGCGTCGACCGTGCCCACGTAGGGCAGGATCCGTCCGCTGCGCGCAACGCAGCCGGCGGCGAAGCGGCGGTCGAGGGAGGCGAGGGCGGACCACCCCGCCGGCGCCGTCGGCAGGAGATCGGAGGTGAGGTAGGCGTCGAGCTGGCGTGGCGTCCCGCAGGTGACCGGGTCGGAGCGCCCTACCCCCGGAGGGTCGAAGCTCACGACGGCGAAGTGCTGCCGGATCGGGAGTGGTAGCGCCGGCCAGGCCTGACCGAGCCAGTCGACGCCCGAGACGCCCGGCCCGCCCGGGTTGACGACGAGCGTGCCGACCGCCCGCCCGGTGGCGGGATGGCGGTCGAGGGCCAGCCCGATCATGCCCTTGGCCGGATCGCCCGGATCGAGCGGCACCTGCAAGGTGGCGCACTCGAAGCCCGCCGGCCCCTGCCCGCCCCTGCATGCCGCCCAACGCAACGGGCGGCCGGCGGCC
>JAJZJY010000249.1 GCA_021809885.1 Actinomycetes bacterium | reverse complement strand
CCCACCACCGGACCATGAGCAGCATGGTGAGCACCAAGGCGGCGAGTACCTCGACGTCGTACCAGCCGGTCAGGGAGGAGCTCTGCAGGACGACGCCGTAGCGCTGGATCTCCTGGGGGGTGACCAGGGTCCGCAGGGTGCCGGGGGCATCGAACCCGACGACCGCCGAGGTGACCTGGCTGGCGACCGCTACGAGCACGCCGGCACCGGCCAGCACCCCGATCCGGCCCGGGCGCCACAGCACGCCGGCAACGGGCACCGCCACCCATGCCACCGCCGCCATCAGGTCTCCGACGAGGGCCCCCGTCGGCGTGGACGCAGCGAAGGCGCTGCCCTCGTCGAGGGAGCGGCTCTGCCCGACGGCGTGGATGTAGAGCACGTAGTGGTCCCACGCCGGCAGGAGGGCGACAGCCATCACGATCGCGGCTACGGCCGCCAGCGGGGCGAGCAGTGCCGGCGGCTGGTGGCGGGACGGCCGCCCGAGGTGCAGCGGGCTGCCGAGGACGGCGACGGCGGCGCCGATGGCTCCCACCAGCCAGCCGGCAGCGACGACCACGTAGCCGGGGCCGGGGGTCGTCCCGAGGCCCAACAGCTCCGAGACGACGAGACCCAACTCCCCGAGCGCGAGGCCGGCGGCGACGGCAGCGCCGGCAGGGCGGGTGCGCGCTGGTGCGGCGAGGCCGGCGGCGAGCAGCCAACCGCCAGCGAGGACCACCTCGGCGACAACGGACTGGGCGCTGTGCGACATGGGCCCCAAGCCGCCGCCCTGGCCGAGGAACAGGCCGGCCACGTGGAGGACGGCGGCCACCACCAGGGGCACGGTGGCCGACGCCGCCCAGCCGTCGAAGCCGCGCCGGCGCGCCGGTGAGGGCGGCGGTGCCGGGGTCGGCGGGGACGGGCTTACGGGCGAGGACAGCACGCCTCCCATGGTGGCACCCCTGGGCGGGGTACGGCCGTCACCGGCCGTCGCCAACAGGCAAGATGGGGCGGTGCAGGGCATCGCGTTCGGGGTCGACGTGGGCGGCTCGGGCATCAAGGGAGCGCCCGTCGACCTGGCCACCGGCGAGCTGGCCGCGGCCCGGTTCAAGGCTCCGACCCCGCAACCGGCGACCCCGGACGCGGTGGCGGGCGTCATCGGCAAGGTCGTGGCACACTTCGGCTGGGACGGCCCGGTCGGCTGCACGTTCCCGGGGGTGGTGATGCAGGGCGTGGCGCGCACCGCCGCCAACATGGACCCGGCTTGGGTCGGGACCGACGTGGCCGGCGTGGTCGGTGCCGCCGTCGGCGCGAAGGTGACGGCGGTCAACGACGCCGACGCCGCCGGCCTCGCCGAGGTGCTCTACGGGGCGGCGCGCGGCCGGGACGGGCTGGTCCTCGTCGTCACGCTCGGCACGGGGATCGGGACCGCTCTCGTGTACGAGGGAAGGCTGATCCCCAACCTCGAGCTCGGCCACATCGAGCTCGGCGGCGTCGACGCCGAGACCCGGGCGAGCGCGGCGGCAAGGGAGCACCAGGGGTTGGACTGGGAGCGGTGGGCCCGCCGGCTCCAGCGGTACTTCCGGGCCCTCGAGGATTACCTGTGGCCGGAGCTGATCGTGGTCGGGGGCGGGGTGAGCCGTCGGGCGGACCGCTTCATTCCCCTGTTGCAGCTGCGGACCCCGATCGTTGCTGCCACCTTGGAGAACCGGGCGGGGACGGTGGGAGCGGCCGTGCTCTCGCAGATCAGCGCCGGCGGCTGAGGCGCGGGTACGGTCCGGGGCATGGATGTCGTCGTCAGCGTCGGTGACGTCCCGGTGCCGCCGCGGTTGGCCGCACGGGCACGTCGGGTGATCACCGTCCCGGCCGGGCCGCTCAGCAGCGCTGACGTAACCGACCTGCGGGCGCACTTCCCGAGGAGCCTTGCGGTGATCGGCGAACCGGATGAGGTGGTGGAGGTGGCCAACCAGCTGCACCGGGCGTCGTTCCCGGTGGTGGTCTACACCGACGAGCCCCTCCCGCTCGACGACGGCGTGGCCACCGCCAGGCTGACCGACCACGGCCCGCCGATGCAGGCCGCCGACTCCCTGATCGACCTCTTCGGCCACACCCCGCTGGTCCGCCTCGACCGCACCGCCCGCGACCTGTCGTGCCAGCTGCTTGCGAAGCTCGAGTACCTCAACCCGGGCGGCAGCGTGAAGGACCGGCCGGCGCTGCGGATGGTGGAGGTCGCCGAGCGGGAAGGCATCCTCCACCCGGGCGGGACGATCGTCGAGCCGACGTCGGGCAACACAGGGGTGGGCCTGGCGATCGTCGCCGCCCGCCGCGGCTACCGGTGCATCTTCGTGATGCCCGACAAGATCTCCGAGGAGAAGCGCTCGCTGCTTCGCGCCTACGGCGCCGATGTGGTGATCTGCCCCACCTCGGTCCCGCCCGACCACCCCGACAGCTACTACTCGGTCTCCCGCCGCCTGGCCGAGACGACGCCCGGGGCCTGGATGCCCAACCAGTACGCCAACCCGGACAACCCGGAGGCGCACGTGCGAACGACGGGCCCCGAGATCTGGGAGCAGACGGCGGGGCGGATCACCCACTTCGTGTGCGCCATCGGCACGGGCGGGACGATCTCGGGCGTGGGGCGGTACCTGAAGGGCCGCAACCCGGGCGTCCAGGTGATCGGCGCCGACCCGGATGGATCGGTGTACTCGGGGGGCACCGGCCGCCCGTACCTGGTGGAAGGGATCGGTGAGGACTTCTGGCCGGAGGCCTACGACCGCACCGTCGCCGACCGGGTCGTGAGGGTCTCCGACCGCGACAGCTTCCTCACCGCCCGCCGGGTCACGCGGGAGGAGGGCATCCTCGTGGGCGGCTCGTGCGGCACGGCCATCTGGGCCGCCGTCGAGGTCGGCCGGGACCTCGGCCCCGACGACGTGGTGGTCGTGCTGCTGGCCGACTCGGGGCGCGGCTACCTCTCCAAGGTGTACGACGACAGCTGGATGGCCGACCACGGCTTCCTCCGGGCCGGCGGCGACACCGTCTCGGCTGTCCTTGCCCGCAAGGCGTCGTCCGGCCTGCCGCCGCTCGTCCACGTGCACCCGGACGAGACGGTGCGTTCGGCGATCGCCATCCTGAAGGAGTTCGGCGTCTCCCAGATGCCCGTGGTCCAGGCCGAACCGCCGGTGATGCTCGGCGAGATCGTCGGGACCGTCAGCGACCGGCTGCTGCTCGAGACCGCCCTCGTGAAGCCGGAGGTGATCGACGACCCGGTGAGCGCCGTCATGGAGCGCCCGCTGCCGGTGGTCGGCTCCGGCGAGCCGGTGGATCTCGCCGCCGCCCGCATGGCGGGGGGCACCTCGGCGGTCCTCGTGGTCGACGACGGACGCCCCGTCGGGATCGTGACCCGTTCGGACCTGCTCGACTTCCTCGCCGGCCCGGCCACGTCACTGTGAGCCCGACCGACGACGGGGCGCCGGGGTACGGCAGCGCCGGCAGCGGTCACGGCGCCGGCCACGGGTTCGAGACCCTCGCCATCCACGCCGGCCAGGATCCCGACCCGGTCACGGGGGCGGTCGTGCCGGCGGTGTCGGTGGCGACCACCTTCGCCCAGTCGGGCGTCGGCCGCCACGCCGGCTACGAGTACAGCCGTAGCGGCAACCCGACCCGCCGCTCCCTCGAGACGTGCATGGCGACGCTCGAGGGAGCCGCCGGCGGCCTGGCGTTCGCGAGCGGGCTCGCCGCCGAGGATGCCGTCTTGCACCTGCTGCGCCCCGGCGACCACCTGATCGTCCCCGACGACGCCTACGGCGGTACCTACCGGCTCGTCAACGGCGTGTGGGGCTCCCTCGGCGTGTCCCACACCTCGGTGCCCCTCGGGGACCTGGACGCGGTGGCGGGTGCATGGCGGCCCACGACCCGGATGGTGTGGGCCGAGACGCCGACCAATCCCCGGCTCGGGATCGTCGACGTCGCCGCCCTCGCTTCGCTCGTCCACGCCCGTGGCGGCCTCCTCGTCGTGGACAACACCTTCGCCACCCCCTACCTGCAGCAGCCCCTCGCCCTCGGCGCCGACCTGGTCGTGCACTCGAGCACCAAGTACCTGGGCGGCCACAGCGACGCGGTCGGTGGCTTCGTCGCCGGCGGCGACGAAGCGGTGCTCGAGGAGCTGGCGTACTTCCAGAACTCGATCGGGGCGGTGCCCGGGCCGTGGGACTGCTACCTGACGCTGCGGGGCATCAAGACGCTGGCGGTCCGCATGGAACGCCACTGCGCCGCCGCCGCCCGCGTCGTCGATGCCCTGCTCCCCCACCCGGCGGTGGCGTCCGTCCTCTACCCGGGCCTGCCGGCCCACCCCGGCCACGCCGTCGCCGCCCGCCAGATGCGCGGGTTCGGGGGGATGGTGTCGTTCGTCCTGCGCGGCGGAGAGGCACCCGCCCTCGAAGTCGCCGGCGGGACCAAGCTGTGGACCCTCGCCGAGTCCCTGGGCGCAGTCGAGTCGCTCATCGAGCACCCCCACCGCATGACCCACGCCTCGGTCGCCGGCTCCCCCCTAGCGGTCGACCCCGGCCTCCTCCGGCTCTCGGTCGGCCTCGAGACCCCGGACGACCTCATCGCCGACCTGCTCGGGGCGCTGGACCGGGCCGGCGCCTGAACCGGGCCGGCGCCTGAACCAGGCCGGCGCCTGAACCGGGCCCCCTGCCCGGCCGGCGGGCCCGGGCGGGGCCACCTGTCCCTTGCCCTCTCCCAGCTTCCGGTGAATGACAGATTACCCCTTTTGCCCACCCACGAGAGAGCCAAGCGAACCCGAACCGCGCGCAGCCAGGCCAACCGCGCGCACAGGGCCCGTCAGGTCGTCGTGGGTGCGCGCGGTTCGGTTGGCTGCGCGCGGTTGCGGTCAAACCGGCTGCCGGCGGGCGGGAACCCGGCCAGGGACAGGTCACAGCAGGAGTCCCGCCACCCGCAGTCACGGCAGCGGTAGTGGGCGTGCTCGGGTTCGAGGGTGCCACCGCAGTGCGGGCACTCGGGCAGGACGGCGAAGCGGGACGGCTCGGGGCACGGCGGCGAGTTGCGCATGTTGGAGATCATGGCCGCCACCAGCCACCACTCAGAGGATGCGCAGCCGGACGGTCTCCTCCAGGGCGGCGAGGCGGTGGAGGGTGTCGGCGTCGAAGTCGCTGGCGACCTCGGTGATCACGTAACCGACGTCCCCCTGGGTGCCGAGCGCCTGACCCTCGATGTTGACGCCGTGGTCGGCGAATATGGCGTTGATCGTCGCCAGCACGCCGGGCGTGTTGCGGTGGATGTGCACGAAGGTGTGCGCCCCTGAGCGCTCTGGCAGCTCCACGTTGGGGAGGTTGACCGACAGGGCCGTGCTGCCCCGCCTGGCGTAATCGACGAGCTTGTGGGCGACGAAGTGGCCGATGTCCACCTGGGCCTCCTCCGTGCTGCCGCCGATGTGCGGCGTCAGGATCACGTTGGGTAGTCCCTGGAGCTCCGAGACGAACGGCTCGCCCTTGCCCGACGGCTCGCTCGGGAAGACGTCCACCGCCGCGCCGGCGAGGTGGCCGGCCTCGATGTGGCGGCGCAAGGAGGCGTGGTCCACCACGAAGCCGCGGCTCAGGTTCAAGAACAGCGACCCCGGGCGCATGGCGGCGAACTCCTCCTCCCCGAAGAGGTTCCGGTTGTCGGGCCGGCCGTCCACGTGCAGGCTGACGATGTCGACGGAGGCAAGGAGCTCCCCGAGGGTGCCGCAGCGACGGGCATTGCCGAGGGCAAGGCGGTCGGCGGTGTCGTAGAAGAGCACGGTCATGCCGAGGCTCTCGGCGAGGACCGACAACTGCGTCCCGATGTTGCCGTAGCCGACGATCCCGAGCCGCCGGCCCCGCACCTCGTGGGCGCCGGCGGCCGACTTGTCCCAGGCCCCCGCGTGCATGGCCCGGTCCTTCTCCGTCAGCCGGCGGGTGAGGCCGATGATCTCGGCGACGACGAGCTCGACCACGCTGCGGGTGTTGGAGAACGGAGCGTTGAAGACGGCGATGCCGCGCCGCGAGGCGGCCGGCAGGTCGATCTGGTTGGTGCCGATGCAGAAGGCGCCCACGGCGATGAGGCTGGATCCCTTGTCCAGGAGTGCCTCGGTGACGCGTGTCTGCGAGCGGATCCCGAGCAGCTCGACGCCCTCGAGCCGCCCGGCGATCTCGTGGTCCGGCAGCGCCCGGTCCGCGGTCTCAACCAACCATCCCGCCTCCTGCAACAAGGCGCTGGCGTCCGCGTGGATCCCCTCGAGGAGCAGGGCTCGCGGATGTGCGCTCGGCTTCTGGACCATGCCGCAAACCGTACCGGCCGGCGACGAGGCTCCCGCGAGCGGGGATGTTCAGCCGGTGCCGGCGACCTCGAAGGCGAGGCGCGACAGCGGGCCGACGGCGCACAACCGCTCGACCGGTCCGCTGACACCGAGCGTTCCGCCCGTCGGCAGCGAGACGACCACCGCAGCCACGGGTGACGGGCAGCCGCTGCTCGCCGCCCCAAACGGCCAGGCAAGGGCGGTGACCACCGACCGGCCGGGCTCGACGGCGAGCGGTCCAGAGGAGGCATCTCCGGAGGCGCCGGCGACCGCCGGCACCGGGTGGCCGGCCGGAGCTGTCAGTTGCAGCCCCATCGGGCCGCTGATCGTGCAGGGAGTCGCCGACACGTTCGTCAGCACGACCTCGGCCGTGAGAGGTGGGCTGACCGATCCGGCGGCGCCGGCCGGGACCCCGGAGGCGCCCGAGCCACCAGACCCACGCGACGCCGCCCGACCCGAGCCGGCACCGTTGGCGCCCGACCCGCCCGACCCGCCCGAACCGCCC
>JAJZJY010000248.1 GCA_021809885.1 Actinomycetes bacterium | reverse complement strand
ACCAGCCCCAAGGTCGACGAGGCGCGGGAGTACGTGCCAGGGGCGAAGAAGGGTTACGAGCCGCGCGGGCCGACCGAGGTGTAGCAACGTCGGGGTCGCACGACCGGGGGAGGTCGACGACGGGGGTCAGCAGCGACGGAGGGGAAAGTGCGAGCGGGCTCGACCCGAGGCCCAGTGGTGCCCTCGCCCCGTCGGAGCGCCGGCCCGGCAGCGACGCGATGCCTCGGGCGGTCCACGACACGGCGACGATCCGCCGCGGGGGAACCGCTCGTCGAACCCGCCGACCTCCTCGAGGAAGCTCGGCGCCAGGCGGGGTAACGGGTGCGCAGCGGCTCCCAGTCGTCGGCGGTGATGTCGCGTTCGCCACCGCCGAGCTGGGCCGGATCGTTAGGAGTAGGCGACTCCAGGCACCAGCGCGCCGAACGTCCGGGTAGCTCCCGAGCGGAGAAGGCAACAGCCTCCTTGCCGTGCTTGCGCCGGCCGAAGCGCTCCGCCCCCCGGCGGCCGGCCGTGCGCCCGCCGATGCCGCTACGGGGCTAGCTGGCAGCCCCTCGAGCGGGCCCGCCCGGCAGCATCCCCAAGGCGCGGGCCTGGCGTCGCATGGAGCGCCGCTCGTCCTCGGTGGTGCCTCCCCAGACGCCGTACTCCTGGTTGGTCTGGAGGGCGAACTCCAGGCACGGCCCGGCGACGGGGCACCGGTCGCACACCTCCTTGGCGCCTTCGGCCAGCGTGGCGGCGCTGCCGGTCCGCCCCGCCGGGAAGAACAGCTCCGGCGGGAGGGTGCGGCACGCCGCTTCGGCATACCAACTGGGATCCTCGTGGGGCGCGGGCTGGGGCAGCCCGGGGAGGGAAGTGAGGTCGGTCGACACCAGCGTTGAGTCCTACCCAATGGCGGGAGCTGTCACACGGCGGGGGTGTGCGGGACTCGGGCGCGAACACGAAGCCGCCGGCGCCGGCGCTACTCCTCCGGTGCCGCGAGTCGCCCGATGGCACGGCGGACCCGGCTCACGCTCACGGGCGTGGAGGTGCCGAGGGACTGCGCCCAGATGCTCACGCGCAGCTCCTCGAGCAGCCACCAGACCTCGCCTGCGCCCGGATCCGACGACCGGCCGGCCAGCTCGGCCTCGAGGGCCCGCACCGGGCGCATGCGCTCCCGGTCGCGCCGTGGGTCCTCGGGCAGCTTGTCGAGCCGCACGCCGGCGGCCCGCAGGTAGCGCACCACGTCGAGGAGGCGGGCCGCCCCCGCCCCGGTTGCGAACCCGGGCCGCACCATGCGGGCCACCTCGGCCCGCATGTCCTCCACCGACGGCAGCAACGCCGGTGAGCGGGCCATGCGATCGAGGCGCTCGGTGAGCGCATGGGCGAACGAGACGGCGAGCGCAGCGCGCGTCACCACCCGGGTGGTCGCTTCGGCCAACCCTCCGCGCACCGTCCAGACCAGCACCTCCCAGGCGCCCTCGTCACGGACCGGCCCGCCGGCGGCCGAAAGCAGCTGGTCGACGGCAGCGCCTGCGCAGTCCTCGAGGAAGGCGGTCAGGCTTGCATGGGGTACGTGCGCCAGCGCAAGCTTGGCGTCGGGCGGCAGCGCCCGTGCGGCGCGCGCCGTCGGCGGGTTGGTGGCGAGCAGCAGCAGCGTGCGCATCGCCGGGCCGGCTGCGGCATCCCGCTCCCCCTCCTCGACGAACAGGCGCACCGCCACACCACCCTCCTCGTCGACCAGGCCGGGGTAGGCGGTCAGTTGCTGGCCGGCGACACGGACCTCGACGGTGTCGGGTATCGCTCCCCATGCCCAGTTGATCGCCGGGGCGTGCTCGTAGCCGGAGCCGGCGGCGGCCACCGCCGCGCGCAACGGCTCGCGGAGGGCGGCGCGCAGCGCCGGCAGGTCCCGCGAGTGGGCGAGCTCCCGGCCCCGGGCGTCGACGACCTGGTAGCGCGGGCGGAGGTGGTCGGGCAGCTGCTCCGGGCGCTCCCAGCGGTGGGTAGGCAACGCCGCTCCCGTCCGGGCGCCCACCCAGCGGGCCAGCGCGTCGTGCAGGTGGCCTTCGCCGGGCCCGTTCTCGGTCAGGAAGTCGGCGGCCTGCTCCGGGATCGGCGCGAGGAGCCGGCGGAGCTCGCGAGGCAGCTGGCGCAGCAGGGCGCTCACCAGCTCCGCCCGGTAGCCGGGGATGTGCCAGGACGCCTCGGCCTCCGCCAGCAGCTGGAGGGCGGCCAACGGCACGCTCGCCGTGATGCCGTCGTCCTCGGCAAGCGGAGCGTAGCGGTACACCAGCGGCAGCTGCAGGCCACCGACCGCCCAGACGTCGGGGTAGTCCTCGAACCGCACCTTGCCGGCGCCGGGACGCACCCAGTCTGACGGCCGAAGTGACATGCGGTCGGGCTCCTCCCGGCTCGCCTCCCTCCACCACCGGTCGAAGGCCCGGCCCGTGGCGACGCCGGGCGGGACCCGCTCGTCGTGGAGCAGCTCGACGGTGTCGTCGTCGATCAGGAGGTCACGCCGGCGGACCCGCTCCTCGACCGCCACAACGGCGTCACGTGCCGCCAGATTGTCGACGATGAACCGGTGGTGGGCGTCCCACTCCCCTTGGACGAGGGCGTGGCGGATGAACAGCAGCCGGGCGAGCCCCGGATCGACCCGCGAGTACTCCACCGTGCGCCCCTCCACGACGGGCACGCCGTAGAGCGTGGCGGTGAGGGTGGCGACCGTGCTCGCCCGGCGCCGCTCCCAGCGCGGTTCGGAGTAGGAGAGGCGGAGGAGGTGGGCGCCGAGGCGTTCGGCCCAGGCAGGGTCGATGCGTGCGGCGTCGCGAGCCCAGAGCCGCGACGTCTCGACGAGCTCGGCCGCCATGACCCACCGGGGCGGATGGCCGTGGAGCGACGAGGCTCGGGACAGGGCGAAGCGCGTGTTACGCGCCCCCAGGTACTCGCGCTGGCGCGGCAGGCGACGATCGCGAGGGTTGCGACTTTCTCCTCTGTCATCGAGCACACCGATGTGGGACAGCAGCCCGGCGAGGACCGACCGGTGGACGGCCTCCGGTTGGGCCGGCTCGTGGTTGAGCCGGATCCCGATGTCCCTGCACACCTGGCGCAGCTGGCTGCAGAGGTCCTCCCACTCCCGGATCCGCTGGAAGTTGAGGTGCTCCCGGCGGCACATCCTGCGGAACGCCGACGACGACAGCCCCCGCTCGTGGCCCTGCACGTGCTCCCACAGGCGCAGGTAGGCGAGCAGGTCCGAGTCCGCCACGGCGAACCGCCGGTGCAGCTCCTCGGCGGCCTGGCGTTCGTCGGCGGGGCGTTCGCGCGGGTCCTGGATCGACAGGGCGGCAGCCACGACGATCGCCTCCCTCACGCAGGCGTTGCGGTCCGCTTCCAGGATCATCCGGCCCAGGCGAGGATCGACCGGCAACCGGGCGAGGCGCCGGCCGACGGCGGTGAGCCGGCCGCCGGCCTCGAGCGCTCCCAGCTCGACGAGCACGTCGGTGGCGGCGGCGACCTGCCGGCGGTCGGGCGGGTCGACGAAGGGGAAGTCCGCGATGTCGCCGAGGCCGAGGGATGCCATCTGCAGGATCACCGACGCCAGGTTGGTGCGGGTGATCTCAGGGTCGGTGAACTCTGGGCGGTGGAGGTAGTCGTCCTCGGAGTACAGGCGGGTGCACACCCCCGGCCCGAGCCGTCCGCAGCGACCGGCGCGCTGGTCGGCGCTCGCCCGGGACACCGGCTCGATCGGCAGGCGCTGGACCTTGGTGCGGGCGTTGTACCGGGAGACCCGGGCGAAGCCCGGGTCGACGACGGCGCGGATGCCGGGCACCGTGATGGATGTCTCGGCGACGTTGGTGGCCAGCACCACGCGGCGGCCGGCGTGGGAACGGAAGACGCGGTGCTGCTCGGCCGCCGACAGGCGGGCGTACAGCGGCAGGACCTCCGTGTCCCGCAGCCCCGCCGCCCGAAGGGCGTCGGCGGTGTCGCGGATCTCCCTCGCCCCGGCGAGGAACACCAGCACGTCGCCGGGCGCCTCGCCGGCCAGCTCGCTCACGGCGCCGACGATGGCGTCGGTCTGGTCCACCGCCTCGGTCGGTTGGGCGGGGGCGGCGCGGGGGGCGGCGTCGACCAGCGGCCGGTACCGGATCTCGACGGGGTAGGTCCGCCCCGAGACCTCTACGACCGGCGCGCCGCCGAAGTGCTCGGCGAAGCGGGCGGTGTCGATCGTCGCGCTGGTGACGACGACCTTGAGGTCCGGCCGCTCGGGCAGCAGCCGCTTCAGGTAGCCGAGGAGGAAGTCGATGTTGAGGCTCCGCTCGTGGGCCTCGTCGACGATGACGGTGTCGTAGCTCGTGAGCTGCCGGTCCCGCTGCAGCTCGGCGAGCAGGATGCCGTCTGTCATCAGCTTCACGAGTGTGTCGTCGCCCACCCGGTCGTTGAAGCGCACAGCGAAGCCGACGGGCCCGCCGAGGGGGACGTGGAGCTCGTCGGCGATGCGTTCGGCGACGGTGCGGGCGGCGATCCTCCTCGGCTGGGTGTGGCCGATGGTCCCGGCAACGCCCCGCCCCAGCTCCAGGCAGATCTTGGGCAGCTGGGTGGTCTTCCCAGAACCCGTCTCGCCCGCGACGACCACCACCTGGTTGTCCCGGATCGCCGCCATCAAGTCCTCGCGGTACTGGCTGACGGGGAGCTCGGGGGGGTACTCGATGTGTTGGGGGACGGCCTTGCGGCGGGCAGCGACGAGCGCCTCCGCCCGCCCCAGTTCGCCGAGGAAGAGGTGGACATCGGTGGTGACCCCCTCCTCGCCCTGCCCGGACCTCTCGTCCCGGCGTACCCGGCCCAACCGGGCGAGGCGAGCGCCGAGGCGGCGGCGGTCCCACGCGGTGAGGTCGGCCGTGTCGAGGCGGCGCCGCAGGTCGGACAGCTCGGGGCGGGCGCGGCGCGGCTGTGGCGTCACCCCGGTGGGCCGCTCCCCAACGTCACCGTCGCCCGCCCGGCCGGACCCTTGCCGTAGCGGGCGACGAAGGCGATCACCGTCCGGTCGCCGGGGTAGTACCGGGCTATCAGGAGGTGGGTCAGGCCGGTCGGGCTGACGACCCGCTGGCCGCCGACAGCGGTGATGAGGTCACCCGGGCGGAGCCCTGAGCGGGCGGCCGGCGTGCCGGCCAGCACGGAGCACACCACGGCACCGGAGCCGGCCGGCACCGACGCCGCACCCGGCGAGACGGTGCAGGCCTGAGCGGCGGCGCGGACACCGATGAAGGCGGTCGCACCGATGTGGACGGTCGCCGACCCGCGCCCGGCTTCGATGCGCCGAGCGATGGCCAGCGCCGTGCGGATCGGGATGGCGAAGCCCTGATTGCCCTGGTAGGAGAACGAGAATCCCAGGGAGGCGGCCGTGTCCACGCCGACCACGCCGCCCCGGGCGTCGACCAACGAACCGCCCGAGTCCCCCAGCTGCACGTTCGCCGACGTCTGGATGAGCCCGGACAGCCGCTCGGTGGTGCCGGCCCCCTGGTCGCTGGCGGTGATGGAGCGATCGAGCGCGGTGATCGTCCCCCCCGCCGCCGTGGGCGCCCCACCCCGGCCGCCGGCGTTGCCCACCGCTACGACCTGCTCGCCGAGCCTGGCATTGCCCCTGGCGATGGGAGCGACGTGCAATCCGGCGGCGCCGCGCAGCCGGAGCAACGCCACGTCGGCGGACACGTCGTAGCCCAGCACCGTGGCGCTGTAGTGGCGCCCTGTTCCCACGTCGACAACGTTCAACGACGTCTCGCCGCTCACCACGTGGTTGTTGGTGAGGACGAGTCCGTTCGCGCTGAGGATGATGCCTGTGCCTGCCGCCTCGAGGCCGGCGTAGCCGAGCGCCGTGTCGATGTCCACGAGCGCCGGGGTGATCCGGGCGGCGACGGCAGCCACCTGGGCGGGGCTGGGGGAGATGCCTGCCGCTGCCCCCGCGCTGCCCGAGGCACCGCTGCCGGCCGCGCCTGACGTCCCTGGCACCGCGCCACTCGCCCCAGAGGAGGCTCCCGGCGCCCGGCTGCGGATCGATCCCTGAGCGCCGGAGGTTCCTCCTGCGGCCGGGACGTTGGTGCCTGACGCCGGCAGGGAGCGTCCGATGCCGATCCCCGCCAGGACCGCCACCGCGAGCAGGGCGCTGAGCGCGGCCAGGCCCACCCCCGGGCGGCGCGGTAGGCCGGGTTGCCAGAGGCCAGCCGGCGCCTCGTGGGCTTCGAGATCCCAACCCGTCCAGCCGTTGTCGGGCCCCCGGTTGGCCTCGGGATCGCCCTCGGCCGACCACACCTGCTGCGGCGCCGCCCAGGGCGTGGGCGAAGGGAGATCCGTCCCCGGGGACGCCTCCGTCCCCCGGACCTCGGCCGGGTGCTCCCCGCCGGGCCCGCTGTCCTGCGCCTCAGACACACAACGAGCGTAGACGCCCCCCGGCGGGGAGGGGTTGGGGGACGCTCCCGCCCGCTTCGCCCTTCGCGGCGTTGGGCGGTGCACATAGTTCCCCGGTAAAGGCGGGCGGGCGCCCGGACGAAACCTCAGGACATGCCGATCCTCTCCCGGTCCCCCGTGCGGCCGGTCATGCGTGCGCTCGGCGGGGCGGGCGTGCTCGGGTTGCTGGTTGCCGGCAGCCCGGGCCCAACCGCTGCACTGGCAGGGCTCGCCTCCGGCCCCCCCGTCGTTGCCCCCCTCCGGGCCGTCCTCCCCCGCAGGCTCCCGCCCTCTGCCGACCCCGCCCGCTCGCTCCCGCCGCCCGCCGCCTTCGACCGTGCCTGCCTGGGATCAGGGACGGCGGCGGCGTGCAACGCCGCCGCTCTCGGCGCGATCGACGCCGCCTGGCGGGCCGAGGGGTACGG
>JAJZJY010000247.1 GCA_021809885.1 Actinomycetes bacterium | reverse complement strand
CCCCACCCGGCCCGCCCGCGGTGGGACCGGATCCAGCCCGGCCGGCAACGGGATCGCCACCGGCGACCACCACGAGGCGGAGCATGGGCCGGTGGCCACTGACATCGGGCCCAACGGAACGCCGCAGCCCTGACCGATGCAGCTCAGGTGAGGGTGGCCAGGATCCGGTGGTCGTGTAGGAGCTCCGCCAACCCCTCCACCAGCCGCAGTTCGCACACCTCGGCGAGCGGCACCCACACCGCCTCGGCGGCGTCGTCGCCGGCGACGGGATCGGCGTCGCCGAGTACGGTGACGGCCCGTGGGGGACAACGGAACGAAGAGTCACGGTAAGAGGCAGAAGCACGTCCGTAGCTGCTGCCCGGGCCGCCTCGTTGACGTATAGCTCGACCGTCTACGGCCCGGCGACACCCTGCTTCGAAGCCTGGCCGACGCCATCGCCATCGACACCGCTGGCCATCGTCCTGTTCAGCCTGTCCGCCCAGATCGAGCGGGCCTCCGCCGCCGAGCGTGCGGCACACGCCCCAGCCGATCGGCTGCGCACCGGGCGCGAGGTCGCCCCGACACCGAGGACCACCTGGAGTGGGCGCACCATCGCCACGACGTCGAGCACCTGGGGCTATCCCGCACCTGCGCCGGCACCGACCGGACGCTACCGGCTTCGACGCCGATCTCTTCTCGTCAAAGAGCTCTTGGGCAGAGGCAGCCCCCCGGCTCTGCCCCCGGGGGTCACTCGCCGTCAGTAGGCGGACAGCTCGCTGTTGTGTGCCACTCGAGCGAGGTCTGTTCCATCTGCTCCAAGAGTACGCACGGCGCCTCGGACACCTCGACGTCGTAGCCGAGCTCAACGGAGGCCCCGTCGACGAATAGCCGACGACCTGGGTTCTCCGAGATCGTCGACATCGACGACCGTCCCGTCTGACCAACCGTTCCCCTACGACCGACCCGCCGGACGGATTCGCTACTCCTCGCCAGAAAATCGCTCCCACGCCGACTGGCGTGTCATTCCCAAGGACCCGCCGATCCGCGCCCAGCTGACGCCGCGTTCCCTGAGGACTGTGACGTGGCGCCTGACAGCGCGGTCGACGTTCTGATGGGCGCCATGGGCTCGGACCATTTCCGCAAGGAGGTCATCGTCCGACAGCCCATCCCATGCCCTCAGACGGGGCGGAGAATCCTGTTCGGTCGACATGACAGCGTCATCTCCAGAACTGCCCTCACGCTTGGCTTCTTCGGCGATGATCTGGTCGCAGAGCTCGATGCACTCGTTGCAGATGAACACGCCCGGGCCGGCGACCAGCTTGTCAACGTCGAACTTGCTCTTGGTGCAAAACGAGCAGCACAGCGCTTCGGGGGTTGCGGTTCGCGGCATTCGTCTCCTCCTCGGGGCCACGGCAAGTCAGGATACCCCTGACTCGACACGTAAGGATATGCCTGACTGACACCACGGGTCAAGACCACCGCGGGCATCGTGTGGACATGCCGCCCGAGCCGTACACCCATCGGCGAGTGGGCGGGGCCGATGACGCGAAACGCATCGCTCCGCGTCCGCCCCAGCTAGCATGTCAGTGTGACCAAGGCCATCACCGTCCGCCTGGATGACGCCGACCACGAGGCGTTGGCTCGGCAGGCCGACCAGCTGCGAGTCCAGCCGGGCACGCTGGCTCGGATGCTGGTCCATGCTGGCCTGAGCGAGTGTCAACCAGGGCGATCGGATGCGCGGGACGCCATCGCCCGGCTGGTTCGGCGTTCCCAACAGGGGCCGCCCGCCGACGCGGTCACGCTGGTGACTGAGGCCCGCGCCCAGTTTGGCGAGCCACGATGAGTGTCGTCGTCGACGCCAGCGTGATCGTCGCCCTGCTGGTCGCCGACGACCGCCAACCAGCGGCGCAGACGCATCTGGAGGGGTGGGTGGAGTCCGGTGAGGAACTGCATGCGCCGGCGGTATTGCCCTACGAACTGGCCAATGTGCTCGCCCGGCTGGTGTTCGACGGTGACCTCGAAGCTGACAGGGTTGTCGAGATCTGGCCAGACGTGGCTGCACTCGGCGTGGAGCTCCATCCGTTCGACGTCCGAGAGGATGGCCCCGCGGTCGCGGTGATCACCACACGGCTACGGCGGCGCCATGCCACCGATTCCGCCTATATCCACCTGGCGCAGCAGCTCGACACACAGCTGTGGACCCTCGACGGCCCGCTTGCCCGCAACGCGGCCGACGTTGGCCTGCCGGTCAAGCTGATCACTTGAACTGTCGCGCTCAGCGCTGGGCAAGTCGGAACCGGAGCCGCCGGTCAACCGCCGAGGTGTCGAGCCACGGCGACCACCCGGCGGGTATGGTCGTGCCATAGTTTCCGGCCGTGGCCCTCCTCGGCCAGGTTCGTGTCACCGGGACGAAGTAGGGGGGCCCGCGCACTTGGAGCTTCTCCAGCCGCAAAGGACACCCTCAGCGACCCGTGCCGCCAGAGGCAGCGTTGGTCAGGCGTGAGCTGGTACGAAGGCGTGAACAGCAAGCACGAGGGAGCCATCGGCTTCGCTGCTCGTGATCGTGGCCTCGCAGGGGCCTGCCCCGGCGTTCGGCAACCTGGCACCAAAGCCGTCGCCCAGGGCGTCCACGCCGAGACCGACGCCGGCGGCCTGCGCCGTCTTCGACACCTGCCAGGACCGAGGCACTACTGGGCCGCTCGAGCGCTGCCAGGAGCAGGGCTTAGTTAGTTAGCAGCAGGAGCGGGGTGTGACCCCAGCCCTGACCGGTACCGGCCCGACGAGGGTCAGGTGAGGGTGGCCAGGATCCCGTGGTCGTGCAGGAACTCCGCCAGCCCCTCCACCAGCCGCAGATCGCACACATCGGCGAGCGGCACCCACGCCGCCTCGGCGGCGTCGTCGCCTGCGACGGGATCGGCGTCGCCGAGCACGGTGACCCAGAAGTCGAGGATGACGAAGTGGTCCTCCGCCGGGAAGCGCTCCACCCAGCCGACGAGCGATCCGCACACCGCGTCGAGACCGGTCTCCTCCCGCAGCTCCCGGAGCGTTGCCTCGGCGAGCGTCTCGCCGTGCTCTACCCGCCCGCCGGGTACGGACCAGCTGCCGGCGCCGGGACCGTGACCCCGCCGGACGAGGAGGATCCTGCCGGCGTCGACGGCTACGGCTCCGACGCAGACCTCCGGGCGGGCCGTCACCGGAGGCGCCGGTGCATGGTGAGGAGCCGCGCGGTGAAGCCGATGTCCTCGAAGAAGGCCTTGGCGGGGCGGTTGCCGGGCAGGGCGTAGGCGTCGACTCCGGCGCAGCCCTCCGCCTCGGCCCAGGCGACGACCAGGCGGAGCATCGCCTCGCCGAGGCCCACCCCACGCGCCTCCGCCTCGACGTACACGGCCCGGACCACGGCCTGCGGCGCCGGCCCCCTGCGGTCGATGTCGGCGGCTGCGAACCCGAGGGTCACCTGGTCGATCCCGGCCACCACCACCAGTCGGTCCTCGGTGCCAACGGGGGGGACCACTCCCCCACCATCTGCTCCCCCGCCGTCTGCTCCCCCGCCGTCTGCTCCCCCGCCGTCTGCTCCCCCGCCCAGCTCCGCCGGAGGCGTGACGTCGTCGACGAGGCGGGCCCCGCCTCGCTGGCCGCGCAACTCGGCGGCGGCCGCCTCCCACAGCTCGCCCACCCGTGACGCGTCTGCGCCGTCGGCACGGCGGGCCCACTCCCCGCACCCGGCGGATGCCACGGCGCTCAGCGCTGCTGCAGTTGCACGACCCGGGCGAGGACGGTGCGCCGGCCGCGGTGCGCCGCTTCGTAGCGGGCCACGGCATCGAGCTCGTCGGGTGACAGCCCGGCCAGCCGTTGCACGACCTGCGACGCCGACAGCGAGTCGTAGCCAGGAATGGCCAGGTCGGCTGACGCCACCGGTGGGCGGGTCCCGTTCCCCTCGGCAGCGGGCGTGACGGTGAGCGACCCCGGGTCGCCCGCGGATGCACCCGGGGCGGGCGCCTCCCCGGCGCCGTGCAGCGGAGGGCTGCTGCGGGCCGATGTGGCCGGCGGAGCGGGCGGTCTCGGCCCGGGGCGCCGCCCCTGGAACACCGTCGCGGGCTGGGAGCGTGGCGCACCGTCAGGGCTGGGAACCGGCCGGCGGTAGGCCCCAGCGCCGCCCGGTGCCGCCGACGGGTCGCCCGGTCGGGTGGCGGACATCCGCCGGCGACCCTCACCGACGGCGAACTGCCCGATCATCCGGGCCGACGCCACCTGGGCCCCGACTCGGGCGCGTCCCTTGGCTGCGAGCTTGGGGACCTCCTCTCCTACGGAGAGGGCCAACCCGACAGGCAGGAAGACGAACAGGTCGAGAGCGGTCTCGAGCGGCGAGGACGACTGGCTCATCCGTCGATCCTCCCGCGACGGGCGGGATAGGACAACTCACCGGCGGGTGCCCCGATGAGCTCTCGATGGCTCACACGCAGTCCCGGCAGAGGTGGCGCTCGGGGTCGGCGAGCTGGCTCGGGTGCTTGACGAGGAAGCACGACTGGCAGACGAACTCGCCTGGCTGCTTGGGCAGGACCTTGAGGGGGCTGTCGGAGCGGTCGTCGGTCTCGACCGGCTCGTCGTCGTCGTCCTCGTCGTCGTCGTCTACGACGACCAGCCGCTCCTTGAGGATCACGTCCAGGCTCGCCTCGACCTCGTCGTCATCCTCCTCCTCCTCCTCCTCGTCCTCGTCCTCCGCGTCGCGGTCGCGCGCCGCCACGGCAGCGACGGCGGTGCTGTCCTCCGCCACGACGTCTTCGTCGTTGTCATCGTCGTCGTCGACGACGTCGGCGTCCTCTTCTTCACCGACGTCGAGGTCCTCCAGGTCCTCCTCGTCGAGGTCGTCGGCAACGGGGTCGACGTCCAGGTCGTCATCCAGGTCTTCGTCGGGCATGCTCAGGTCCCTCGTCAGCGTGCGGTCGCTCGGCCGCCCGGGGCGGGAATGATGCCACCTCCGGGCTGCTCGCCGCGCCTGCAACGAGCGCGGTGCGCTACCTATTCCCCCCGCACGCCGCCCGGGCAGCCGCCCAGGCGACCGTTGGTGCCGTCAGCGCGGCGCCGGCCTACCGGCACCCTCCACGCGTCGACGTTGTCTACTTGGTCGCCCGGGCTGCCCCGGCAACGTCCGAGGGATTCGGACCGCTGTTGGCGGCGACGATCATGGCGCACGCCGGCGGGCGGCTCAAGCGACCGTCCGCCCCTCTGAGCAGCGACGACGCGCGAACCCGCTGGTCAGGCAGGTGCAAGAAAATTTTCTGCGCCCGTCAGCCCCCCCGTGCCGCTGACCGACGCGCCTCGCTCAGCCGCTCGCCGGCGAGCCGCTCCAAGCCCTCCCCCTCGTAGTCGGCGTGGTCCACGAACCGCATCAGCTCCGCGATAGCCCGGTGACCGGCCCGTTCGCCGATCAGCCTGTGCATCTGCTGGCCCACCTTGCGGTACTCCGGGTGGCCGGCCGGACCGGTCCTCAACTCGAGGACGTGCACCGCCTCCCGGGCGTTGAACTGCATGGCGTAGCGGATGCGGTAGGCCAACGCCACGGCGTAGGCCGCCCGCGTCGGCTCGAAGCCATCGAGCAGGGCCGCGTGCAGGGCGGCGGAGCGCTCCATGGCGGAGTGGTAGACGGCCTCGCCACCGGCGTTGACGACCGCCTCGGGCAGGGTGTAGCCGTGGGCGGGGGTGAGCTCCTGCCACTCGACCGTGAGGAGCCGGTGCCGCTGCAGATCGCGGAAGGCGCCGTAGTCGGAGACGATGTCGAATCGGTAGCTGCAGCGCTCCAGTGCCCGCCCCGGCTTGTGGCGGCGGTTGTGCCGTTCGCCGGCGTAGCGCTCCACGACGGCGACCCGCTCCGCCTCGGACATGGCCGCGACCCGCGCCTCGACCGCCGTCTCGGGAAGGTTGGTGTAGGGGTAGAGCATGGCGGTGACGACCTTGACCTCCGCGTCGGGGTCCCAGTCGACGAGGGTCACCTCTGGCTCGCCCCCGGTGGTGGCGTCGGCCGCGGCGGCAGGCGGGCCAAAGAGGGACTCCGCCAGCTCCTCCATCGACCCCCTCGTCGCCTTCAGGTACCCCGACCACTCCCGCCCCCGGTCCTCGACGTCGACGCGGCGGACCCAGGACGGGATCACCTTCTGCAGCTCGTGGAGCATGAGCCGGGCGTAGCTACGGGCCTCGGGGAGGGGGTGGGCGGCGAGCCGCACCAGCAGCGCCTCGTAGGCCTGGCCGCTGGCGTAGATCCCGAGGTTGGCGGTGGTGGCGGCGGGCAGGACGCCCCGCAGGGCGTCGTAGGCCTTGGCCCGCACCGACTGCCTCCACACGAAGTCCGAGTCGGCAGCGAGCTTGGGGTGCAGCCGGGCGAAGTGGGCCTGCAGGACCGGCAACAGCTGGGCGTAGGCGTCGAAGAGCCGGTCCATGTCACCCACGTAGCGCGCCCCGAGCGGGGAGGCGAGGACAGCGGGGTCGCGGTGGTAGCGGTAGCGGCCGTTGGGGAGCCGGGCGTCGTAGGCCACGTAGCGCGTCGACTTCTCCATGTAGGACATGAGCCGGCTCCACTCGATCGCCTTGGTGAGCAGGTTGGACGCCTGCTCGCAGGCGAGGTGGACCCCGCCGAGCTGGGCGACGGAGTCGTCGCCGTACTCGAAGAACACCCGCTCGTACAGCTCCTCTGCCCGTGCCATGCCGACGGTGGCGTCGATGCTGTGGTCGCCGCTCACGTCGAGGTCGCCGACGAACTCGTCGAGGAACAACCGCCGCAGGCTCTTGGCCGAGCGCGAGTACCGGGCGAACAGCGCCCCCTTCACGACCTCCGGGAGGTTGACGAGCGCGAACACCGGACCGTCGAGG